>NZ_JAUCDN010000031.1:0-17868 GCF_034675085.1 Devosia sp. | reverse complement strand
ACGAAATTTTTGATCGATCTGAGAACTGGATCGGAACAGTCGTCTGGAAAAATGTAACCGACAACAATCCCACCAGGATCGCTGTTGAGCATGAATACATCTTATGTTTTTCGAAGAACAAAGACCAAGTTGAGAAAGTCTGGAAGAGTTCGATTTCGGATGTGAAGGATCTTCTTGTTCAAATCGGAACTGATTTGACGGAAAAGTATCCGGACGACAGAGAATTAGCTCGCGAATATGCCAAGTGGTATCGAGCGCGTAGAGCCGAGCTATGGCCGCTGGACCGATATAAGTACATCGACAGGGGCGGGGTTTTTACCGGTAGCCAGAGCGTCCACAACCCCGGCAAGGAAGGCTATCGGTATGACGTAATCCATCCGGAGACTCAACGGCCTTGTAAACAACCGCTGATGGGTTACCGTTTTCCGAAGGAAACCATGGACAAACTGCTTGCTGACGGCAAGATTTTGTTCGGTGAAGACGAAAATAAAATTATCGAACTGAAGCTGTATGCCCAAGAATACCAAGAAAAACTGCCTAGTGTCGTGGAGCTGGACGGGCGCACTTCGGCATATGAGCTTCGTTCAATATTCCCAGATCGGAAAAAACCCTTCGACTATGCCAAGCCAAGCGCTCTAGTGGAACAAATGCTGTCCTTCGCTACCAAAAAGGATGCCATCATTTTGGATAGCTTTGCTGGCTCCGGCACAACGGGGCACGCGGTATTAAGGCTAAATGCCAAGGACGGCGGACAAAGACGCTTCATAATGGTTGAAGGCGAAGACTACGTAGATGATCTGACGGCTGAACGTGTGCGGCGGGTAATCGGCGGTGTTCCAGACGCTGATGGCGAGCTTGGAACAGGCCTTGGCGGCAGCTTCACCTATTGCACCCTCGGCGAGCCGGTGGAGCTGGACAAGGTGCTGACCGGCGAGGTCCTGCCACCCTTTGAGGGCATCGGCGCTGCCCTCTATCATATGGCGACCAACACGGCGCTCGACCCTACCGCCATCCGCGAACACGATTTCTATCTCGGGGAGGCTGATGGCCAGCACATCTGGCTGATCTACAGACCCGACCTCGACTGGCTCAAGACACCCGAGGCCGCTTTAACGCTGGCCCGCGCCAAGACCTTCGCGGCCACCGATCCGGAGAAGCGCCACCTGGTGTTCGCCCCGGCCCGGTACGTGTCGCAGAAGATGCTGGCCGAGCAGAACCTGCCGGTCGAATTTGTCCCGCTGCCCTTCGCGCTCTACCGCATCGACCGGAGCTGAGGCATGTTCCGTCAGCTCGACTATCAGGACCGGGTGCTCGAAACCCTCGATGGCTATCTCGACCTGCTCAAGGACAAGAAGGCCAAGGCCGACAAAGTTGCGGCGCTGGCCGCCGCCGACCCTGACCTTGGCCTTGCTGTGCCCGACTTTACCCGGCAGGCATGGGAGGCGATGCGAGACGCGGGCAAGCTTCCACGCTCCCGCGTCGCCATTAGCTTTTCCGAGCGGCAGGACGGCTGCCAGCGGCCCGTGCCCAATGCCGTGCTGAAAGTGCCCACCGGGGGCGGCAAGACCTGGCTGGCGGTTTCTGCCGTGTCGCGCATCATGGGGCGCTACCTCGACCGCAATACCGGTTTCGTGCTCTGGATCGTGCCGAACGAAGCGATTTATGCCCAGACCCTGAAGCACCTGAAAGACCGTCAGCACCCCTATCGGCAAGCGCTCGACCGAGCAGCGGCGGGCAAGGTGCAGATACTGGAAAAGAGTGACAGGCTCGACGCCCGCGACGTGGACGCGCAGCTCTGCGTCATGCTGCTGATGCTGCAATCGGCGGGGCGCGAGAACAAGGAGACGCTCAAGATTTTCCGGGACCGGGGCGACGTGCACGGTTTCTTCCCTCCGGAGGGCGAGCAGCAGGCGCACCAAGCCGCCATCCTCGCAACGCCGAACCTCGACGCCTATCAGGACTTATTCCCCATGGTGAAGGATTCGCTGGGCAATGCCCTGCGCCTCATTCGCCCTATGGTGGTGATGGACGAGGGGCATCGTGCCGTTTCCGAACTCGCCTATTCGACGCTTTACGGCTTTAACCCCTGTTTCGTGCTGGAACTGTCGGCAACGCCGGTGGATGTGCAGCCCAAGGGCGGCAGGAACCCGCATCCGGGGCGCTATGCCAACGTGCTGGCCGAGGTGATGGGTCGCGAGCTGGACCGCGAGGGCATGATCAAGATGCCCCTCAACCTCGACCCAAAGCAGGGCAGCGACTGGAAGGCCACGCTCAACGCCGCCCTCGACCGGTTGCGCGCCATTGATGCCGATGCCAAGCGCCTACGCGCCGATACGGGCCGTTATATTCGCCCGATCATGCTGATACAGGTGGAGCGCACCGGCAAGGAGCAGCGGGACGCAGGCCATATCCATGCCGATGATGTGAAGGACTGGCTTCTGACCGTGGGGTTCGATGAAGCCGAAATCGCCATCAAGACCGCCGAACAGAACGACCTCTCCAATCCGGAGAACCAAGACCTGCTGTCGCCGCTCAACCGGGTGCGGGCCATTATCACCAAGTCCGCCTTGCAGGAGGGCTGGGACTGTCCGTTCGCCTATGTCCTATGCTCGCTGGCGGCCAGCTCCAACCTCAACGCCATGACCCAGCTCGTCGGGCGCATCCTGCGCCAACCGGGGGCGCTCAAGACCGGCATTGGGTCATTGGACGAGTGCCATGTCATTACCCACCATGCGGGCACCGCCGATGTGGTCAACGCCATCAAGGGCGGTCTTGAACGCGACGGGCTGGGCGATCTCGTCCTTGAGGTTGCCCAAGGCGACACCGCGACCAATGGCAAGGTGACGCGCGCGCTGCCCCGCCGCGCCGACTTCGCCTCGACCGAGATTTACCTGCCCCGCGTGATGGTCGCCGAAGGCGGGGATGTGCGCGACCTCGACTATGAAACCGATGTGCTGGCCGGGATCGACTGGCGCGGGTTCGACCCCGCTGCCATTGCCGCTCGCATCCCCGAAAACGCCCAGGCTGCCGAGAGCCAGTTGCAGCGCATCAGCCTGGCCGACAATGGGGACGACCTCATCGTAGGCGAGACGGTGGCGGTCAATCCAGAGCTTCTGGTCTTCGATCCTGCCTATGCTGTGCGGATGATTTCCGATTTCGTGCCGAACCCCTTCGTGGGCCGCGAGATTGTCGGGGCGTTGCTCGCCGCGCTGCGGGCGCGCGGCTTCGACGCCGCTAGGCTGGGGAGCCTGTCGGGCCTGATCGTGGAGGAATTGCGCAAGGGCCTCGACGCCGAGCGCGCCGCCCGCGCTGAAGCCCTGTTCAAGGTTGGGGTGGCGGCAGGACGCATCCAGTTCCGTCTCCGGATCGATGGCCGCAATTGGCGCATGCCGTTTGCCGTGGAAACCACCGAGCCGGTCAATGGCCGTCAGGTTGTCAGCAAGACCGGTGGGCCGCTGGACAAGAGCCTGTTCGCGCCCGTCTATGAGGCCGATCTCAACGGGGCCGAGCAGGACGTGGCTGTCTATCTCGACGGCGAAAAGGCGCTGACATGGTGGCACCGCAACGTCGCCCGCAGCCAATATGGCATTCAGGGTTGGCGGCGGGCGCGGATATATCCCGATTTCATCTTCGCCGTGCGCCACGAGGGCGAGGCAGCGAAGATCACCGTGCTCGAAACCAAGGGCGACCAGCTCGACAACCTCGACACCGCCTATAAGCGCGACGTGCTGGCCTTCCTCTCTGGCCATTTCGCCTGGGACCACACCGCGCCGGTGGGCGAGCTGGAACTGGTGAAGAATGGCGGCGAAACGGTCAACGCCACGCTGATCCTGATGAGCGAGTGGCAGGCCAAGCTGCCGGGCTATCTTTAGGGAGATCACCATGCCGAGCCATCCCACAATGGGGATATTGCAGCGGGCGCTGCGTAAGGCTGCCGAGGAAACCGGCAATCAGGACTTCGCCCGCCAAGCCGACGAGATCGAAGCGCGCGCCACCCCTCTCTCCGACGAACGCACGGTTTTACAGCCGATGGATCGCGCGGCAATCACAGAGGCGTTGGACAATCCACCCCAAGCGACGGAACGCCTGAAAGCGGCGGTCGAACGCCATGGGAAGACGATCATCTCCCGCTGACGGCCCTGCCCTAAGCTGCTTTACGCAAGGCGATCGCTGTCAGCCTGGCTCCCTGCCTTTCCGCTTTCATGGAAAGAAATTCGGCATGAAGCCGTAGGGCTGCACGCAGGTTTGATTGCGTTCGGACTTCCAGCTGCTGGAAGTCCCATGTGGCCTCCAGCGCTTCGATTTCGAGCGCGTGACTTGTGAACGTCCTCCCGGCCAGCAATCTCCTTGCCCTGTTGCATTGAGACTTCGTGTTTCGACACGACTGAGCAGATCGACCTCGTCGCCGAAGCCATTGTGCAAACCCACCCTCTACGTTGGGGATCGTATCGCCTGCCTCTCTCGCAAGGACAACACGCGCTATGGCCTCTGCAAGCTGCGACGGCAGCGCGTTCGCTATCAACTGGTCGATGTCCTTGGCCGTCGCGCTTCCCCAGTCCCAGCCTTCCGGGAACCCTTGAATTCTAGCAACCTGATCCTGGGTGAGGACGGCAGCCTCTTCCACACGAACAGGATCGTCCGGGTGAGGATTGTTCAGATACTTCGGCCATGGCCGTTCTCTTGATGTTCGGATGATAGCAGGGGCCGGCTCTTCTACGGAACGCACCCCTCGCCCATCACCAAACGGGCGCATGTAAAAATGACCCTGGGGCAAGTCAATCACGTCACCCACCACCGTCCGCCGCTCTGAACGTGCGCCCGCCAATGCCGACGCCAAGAAACCGTCACGTTCTCCAAGGCGTCCAACAACGATCCATCGCTTTCGGCTTTGGGGCACTCCAAACCAACTCGCGTCGAGTACCGTTTCGGTCATCCCGTAACCCGCCGCTTTCAACATGTCATTGGCATCCGCCCAAGCCCGCGATTTCTTTGCTTGCCTGACATTTTCCATGACGAACCACCGTGGCCTCGCGATGCTCACATACATGGCAAACGCCCGCGTCATGCTCGCGTTGTCGCCTTCGACCTTCTTTCCCGCCGCGCTATAGTCCTGGCATGGAGGCCCTCCGATGATGATATCCGGGCGAAGCGAAGCCACCATTGGCCCAATGGTAAAAACGTCCTTTAGGTCGTGACGCCAGACATGGCTGCCGACATTTCGTCGGTACGTCGCAACGGCTGGCTCCCAAGCATCATAGGCCTGTACCAGGTCGTATCCCGCACGCCGGAAACCTAGTGACATACCGCCAGCACCGCAGAAAAGTTCAACTGTCCGCATGAGCCCTCTAGCCTGCATAACCGGTTTATCGGTTACGCCAGGTTCTGCTTTTTTCTGTTTCGGCGAGCTTCTTTCACGGCCATGTCTCGAACGGCGCGCTCGGTGAACTTGGCGATGTCGCCTGCCGCCTTCGGGTCAGGAACGCCAAACTCGCCATCATACGCAAGGTGGTCGAGGTTCACGCCAATATCGATCCGATCCAGCGTGTCCTTGAGATGCCGCATGTACACTCCCTTGGCGTACCGGGAGCGTTCAGATGCGCGAATATCGCTTTCGTGACCGGTGATCTCGTCGGCCCACCCCAAGTTCAACCCCTGCATGTTCTGCAGGTCCGTCGCGACGTTGTGCCGGAAGGAGTGGAAGTCCACCAGGAGCTGATACGCATCGATAGCCTTCCGGTATTCGGTGAACCAGGATGAGAACGACGTCGACTGGCGGTTGCCGACGCCCTGCGGCAGAAGCTCGGGGAACAACGGCTCGTCGGGCGCACGCCCGTAGAACCTCTGTTCGAGGAAGCCCATAATCAGAAGCGCCTCCGGCAAGGGCAGATCGCGCTCGCTTCCGTCCGTCTTGCTGTCTGCGATATGGAATGCGTAGATGCCCGCTATCTCATGGATATCGCCAACGGTGAGCGAGCATATCTCGTCTTCACGGGCACCAACCATTCGCCCGATGAGCGGCACCCAGAACTTGGCGTCACGGAATATATGCGTGCCGGATTTTGCTCGGCGACCAAGGCTGGAGCATCCCGTCCAGACCGGTGAGGTGAACAAGGTGGCGACCATATCCTGCGGCCATGCGTTTCGCGCCTTGCGCGCCCGCTTGCCTTGCGGCTTGGGCTGAATGAAGCCGGAGAACGGATTTGGAGTGGCCAGATCGACCTTGCCGGTCTTTGCCAGCCATTTCCAGTATTCAACCAAATTGTTGAAATGCTTATCGACGGTGTTGAGCTTCATGAACAACACGGGTGCCACGCCCTTTACGCCGCTCCTGGCCCGCTGATCGATCTCGGGGGCGTGTGAAACCACCTCTCGCATGGTCATGCCACGCCAACGCTTTTCCTTGTCGTACTTCGAGGGGAGGCCGAATAGCGCGCCCCTGAACTCGGCGGCAACGGCTCTGGTCGCCAGACCAGCAGGGAGGTCCCCAAACATGCCGGCGAACAGGTTCCGGGTTGAGCGACCGTTGCTTGCGGTTTCCAGCTTCCACTCCCCTTCGGTGGTCTTGAATTTTTCGAACGCGTCCCAATGCGCCACCAATGGAAAGTCGGGCAGCTTCGGAGCTGCCTTGACCTGCTGGACGACGCCAGAATGAACCGTAAGAGGTGGCAGCGGGACAAGCTCCCCCCGTTCCAACGCCGACTGCTCATCCATGATCGTTGCCAGCCCGCGAATGAAGGTTCGCGCCAACAGCTTGCCATCGAGAGTTGAGGGGTCAACGTCTGGTGCGGCATCCGTCATGGCTGCCGTGACAACCGGCCCTATGGCGGTGTTTTCATGGCTCACACGCCCAGACAATGCCTGGTTCGCCATGGCCTTGATCTGGGGGCGCACCATCGTGTCGCCAAGAACGCGCATGAGGTCGTCCATTTCACGGGCGTCGTCTTCGCCCATGGTCTCGACTTCGTCCTCACTGAAGAACGTGAACCCGCCCGACAACGCCATGTTCGCCTCCCATTGGCGAACGCTCTCATCCACCCAGGTACGAACCAGGCCTTCGGCCTCGGTACGGCTCATGGTTCTCGCAAGATCGGTCATCAAACTCTCCACTGCCACGCGCAGAAAACGCGCACGTTTTATCGCCAGCGAAAACGAATCCGTTCGGAGCGACACAATAAGCTCGCCCGGAAAATCGAAAGCGACCAGCCCCTTCGGATATCGCATCCGGAATCGGTACTGGTTTCGGTGGCGCTGGAGATAGTGTCCGTGGTGCATGCTGCTGCCTGATGTGTACCCATTTGTGTACCCATCGAGCGATTGGAGGCAGGGCCTCCAGCGTAAGCTGCTGATTCACCTGTAGATTTTTTGAAGTTGCCTGGGGATCCAGGTTCCCCAGCCATTTCTTTTTATTTAATTAAATCAATGACTTAATGAATTCCGTTAGCAGGGTTCGTTAGCACCATTCGGTAGCATTTCTGGGTGTGGAAAACGCCCTATCTTCCAAGGTCGTCACGCATTGCCTTGACCAGTCCGTCAAAAGCGTCGTCGCGCTTCGAACGCGGGCCATCATTGGTATCGACTATCGCTTGAGCAAAGGCGGAAACGTCCTTTGACCCGAAGAGCTGGCAGCGGGTATGCCAGAGAGCGTATTCCTTGGCGTTGGCGTCGGAAGGCTGGACGGCTGCTTTATGCAGTGCCCCCAGCAAGCCCAGGTAGGCTTCTCGCTTCTCTTGGTAGAGCCGATCCATGGTGACGGCGCGGCGTGAAATGAAGTGGTCAATGACCGACTTGATCAGCGACCCCAGCCCCAGCCCGCCCAGCAACGGCAGAACCCATTCCATAGTGATCTCCATCCTAGGACCAAAAGGGCAAGAGACCAAACACTTCAAATGCGAGGGATAAGAGCATCAGCTTGAACGCTAGCCCGGTCATATCTCGCGGTGAACCCGTTTCAACCATGTGCTGGATATAGTCGTCTAATTCCCGGCGATTGGCTTCCACTTGGGCCACATCATAAAAGCCATCACCATCGACCAGGGAACGGGGCGGCAAGTCCCATTTTGCCCTCTGGCCCTTATTCCAATGGTTTTGCTGCTTAGCGAGGCCACGAAGTCCTGCCAACTGGTGCTCTGTCCAGAAGAAGTCCCACCAGCGCGGCGAACCGGCCATCTTTGCGGCAATTTTCTGCCGCTGAGCGTCTGCCTTAGTAGCCTGCTTCAATATCCGTGTAGTCTGAAACCTGAGAAGGCTTCGAACTCCACCAGCAACAGAGTAAATCCACTGCCTGCCAACTAATACCGCAGCCGCGAAACCAATCAGAAGGCCCAAGATCGAAGCCCAAGCTTGAACCGCAACCATATCTGCCCCCGAATCTATTGTGGAACAATAACAAAAGCTCCGCCCAACCACTATGGTCGGGCGGTGCTGGTGTTTGGGCGGGCCGGTGGGACTAGAGGGCTTCCACAGCTTCCACAGCTTCCACAGCTTCCACAGCTTCCGCAGCGGCGCGCAGGTTCGCCACAAGCAGCGGCTTCAATTCCGGGCAATCCCGCCGGATTCCCATCCCTACTTCTGCAACAAGAAGTGCCTTGTGCTGGTCGATGGAAATGCCAGCTTCGATGAAGTTCAGGTGGTCGTGAACTTCATCGTAAAAATTCCAACATTGGGCGGCCGTCATCGCTTTCTGCAACGTGGTCCTGTGCAATGCAATTCCGGCGGATGCGCTGCTGGTTCATCAACTTACTGATGCGGTTATCCAAGGTCATTATACAGCGCCATCCACGACGGCAATCCTGAAATCGCATAGCCGTACTGTCTTCCCTTAAATTTTGTCGGAACCCAATTGACTCATCAAAAAGCCCAAGATAAACGTTTAACAACGTAGAAAAACGTTTAACGGCGCATAAGATGTCGAAAGTGACGATCAGGGAGGTTGCGGAGCGGGCGGGCGTGTCCATCGCCACGGTCTCCAATGTGCTGTCCGGCCGGAAGGCGGTGACGGCCCAGCTTACCAAGCGGGTCAACGAGGCAGCTCGTGAACTGAGCTATCAGGTGGACCGCGCCGCATCGCAACTGCGCTCGGGACGAACGCAAGTCGTCGGTGTTCTGGTGCCGAATTTTAACGACACATTCTTTACCGCCCTGGTTTCGCGCATTGAAAGTCTAGCTGCCACAGAAGGCTATCAGGTCGTGGTCGTATCGGGGCAGGACAATCCTGATGTGGAGGCAGCTCGCCTTGATGCGCTCATGGGATGGCGACCTTCTGGCGTGATCGCCATTCCCGCCACCAATGCTCCCCCTGCCCTGTTATGCCGGGAGGTGGGCTCACTTCCCATCATCCTTGTTGACCGCGTTGGCCAGGACGATCTCGGCTTCGACACTGTTACGGTCGACAATTACGCGGCCGGCTGGGAAACGGCCGAGCACCTGCTGGACAACGGCCACACATCCATCGCCATCGCCTCTTCGGTAAGTGCCTTCCGCCCGATCCGCGAGCGTATCCGCGGCGTTACGGAAAACTGCCTCCGCCACAAGGCTCCGCCCCCGCAGATCATCGAGGTCGGCATCGATCATGAGCGCGGCGCCGATATCCTTTGCGACTGGCTTGATGCCAATTCTCATCCGACCGC
Organism: Devosia sp.; assembly: GCF_034675085.1. Taxonomy (GTDB): domain Bacteria; phylum Pseudomonadota; class Alphaproteobacteria; order Rhizobiales; family Devosiaceae; genus Devosia. Next base: position 8,242 of record NZ_JAUCDN010000031.1, on the reverse strand, counting down.
CCTTGTCGGCATGACCAACGTGACCACGCTCGCAGCCCTTTCTGCGCTGGCGCGGAAGGGGCTGGAGATTCCCGATGCCATGTCGCTCATCGGCTTCGACGACTACGCCTGGATGACGGCGCGCAAGATTCCGCTGACGGCGGTGCGTCAGCCCATCGAGGTGATCGCGGATCGGGCCTGGGAACACTTGATGTTCCGGATCAAGGGAGGGGCAAGCGGGGTCGAGAACATCGTGCTCTCGGCCAGCTTGCAGGTGCGCAACTCGGTGGCCTGTCTGGCCTGAGAAAATTAGGTTGGCCGCCCGCTTGCGGGCGGTGGGAGAATTGCATGAAAACCTCGTCCATCTGGCGCATGATGCCGCTTCTGGCACCGACCCAGCTCCTGCTGATCAGCGTGATCGTCATCCCCTCGATCTATGTGGTCTGGCTCAGCTTTCATGCGTCGACCTATGGCCAGAACGCCACATTTATTGGTCTCGAAAATTATGTCCGCGTCTTGGGCGATCCCGGCTTCCACAGCGCCCTGTGGAACACCGTCGTGCTCGTGGTCGTGGCCGTTCATCTTGAATTGCTGATGGCGCTGGGCATGGCGCTGCTGTTCAATTCGGGGCTCTGGGGCAGACGGTTTCTGCTGGTTGCGGTGCTGGCCCCCTATGCCGTTTCCGAGGTGGTGGCCGTCGCCATGTGGCGGTTCCTGTTCGATCAGGGCGTGGGGCCGGTGACGGTGTTGATGAGCGCCTTGGGTCTACCGGCGCTGGAATGGTCCTACGAGCCCTCCCACGCCATGATCATGATCGCGGTGCTCACCATCTGGATGCATCTGCCCTTCACCTTCGTCATTCTCTACGCCGCCCGCCTGGCGCTACCGGCCGATCTCTACGAGGCAGCACGCATCGATGGCGCCACGCGCCTGCAGAGCTTCCGCCGTGTCACAATTCCCCTGATGGGGCCCGCTATCCTGGTCGCCCTGCTGTTCCGCTACATTTTCGCATTCCGTATGTTTTCGGAAGTCTGGCTGCTGACCGGGGGCGGACCGGCCCGCACGACCGAGGTCGTTGCGGTCTATCTTTATCAGGAAGCCTTCACCTACAGCGCTTTCGGCCCGGCTTCGGCAACAGCCTGGATCATGGTCGCCGTCTCCATGGTGCTGGCGTCCGGATATATTCTCCTTCTTCGCAGGCAGGTAAAAAATGCGGCTTGAGCGTATCCTGGTCAATGCAGGCAAAACCCTCGCCGTGGTGATGATCCTGCTGTGGTCGCTATTTCCAATCTTTTTCATCGTCAGTTCGTCGTTCAAGCCCGGGCGCGAGATTTTCGCGGTGCCGCCGCAATGGCTGTTCACGCCGACCATCGACCATTATGTGACGCTCTGGCAGCGTTGGGGCATTTTCTTCGAGGCCCTGCTCAACTCCACCATCGTCACCATTGGGGCGACCTGCATAGCGGTCATCGCTTCGACCTGCGCCGGCTATGTCTATTCACGCAGCTCCAGCCGGTTTCTCGATTCGTCGCTGGTGTTCCTGATCGCGGTGCGTCTCATTCCGCCGATCGTGGTCACGCTGCCGCTGTTTCCGATCGTCAACAATCTGGGTCTGGCCGATACGCATTTCGTGCTGGCGGTGCTCTACGCCACCTTCTTCGTATCGCTTGGCACCGTGCTGATGCGCACCTTTATCGATCAGATTCCGCGCGAATTGGACGAGGCCGCCTCCATGGACGGCGCCACCATGCCGGTGATCCTGTGGAAGGTCATCATGCCATTGGCCGCGCCGGGCATCCTCGCCGTTGCCGTATTCGTCGTGGTCTTTGCCTGGAACGAATTTCTCTTCGCCTTCATCTTCACCGGCACCCGCGCCAAGACGGCGCCGTTGGTGATCTCGGAGATGATCGGCTTCATCGAGGGGGTGGATTGGGGCGTGCTGTTCGCCGCATCCACCGTCCAACTGCTTCCCGTGCTGCTCTTTGTAATGGCCATGAACCGCTATCTGGTGGCCGGCCTGACTTCGGGTGCAACCAAGGGATGAACCCCGCCCCGGCCGGATTACCCGGCCGGGCGAAAGCCTCAGTCATAATGGGAGGACTACAATGTCTGATAAAAACACATTTCGCCTGAACCGTCGCACATTTCTCGGAGGCACTGTCAGTGGCATCGCCCTGATGGCAGCAGGCCCCGTCTTTGCCCAGGGCAAGACGCTGCAGGTACTCAGCCACCGCGTGCACCAGACCTCGCTGGGAGAAGGTGATGCCGATCTCCTGGCGGCATGGAAAGCCGAGAACGATGCCGATGTGATCTTCACCACGCTCGACTCCAATCCGCTGATGGACCGGCTCTTCCGCGAAGCCAGCCTTGCCCAGACCGATTTCTCGGTCGGCTATATGGTCGACAATCGCCCCACCAGCGAGAACGCGACCCTGTTCGAGGAATTGCAGGCCTATCAGGACGCAGATCCGATCGAGGATTTCGGCGACATCGCCCCCGGCCTTGTGCAGGGCATGACCATTGACGGCCGCCTGATCGGCATCCCCGTGCGCACCGCGACCCAGGGCCTGTTCTATAATGAGGAATTGCTGGCCGATGCCGGCTTTGACGGCCCTGCCAAGACGCTAGAGGAACTGGTGGAGCAATGCGTTGCCATCTCGGCCAAGGGCAAGGCAACGGGCATGATCCTGGCGTCCGATCTAGCCGTCTTCCCGGTGATGTTCGCCCGCGCCTTTGGCGGCGACTATATCAGCCAGGATTTCGAGCTGCTTCCCAATCCGGCAGCCATGGAAACGGCCCTGACGGTGCTGGCGGACATGTTCGCCAAGGGCGCCCTGCCGCGCAGCTACGCCACCAATAAGGGCGAAGAGCTGCTCACCTGGATGCAGCAGGGCCGCGCCGCCTATTCGGTCCTGCCCTTTGCGCGCATGGGGCAGCTCTCCGACCCGGCGCTGACCGACTATGCCGGCAAGATCAAGGTCACTGCCTTCCCGGGTTCGGAAAGCCTGCCGGCCGAGGTGCCGATGTCTTCCGTGGTGGAAGCCTGGGCCATGACCATTCCGGCCAATGCGGTCGATAAGGAACTGGCCTGGAAGTTCATCAAGGAAGTCTCTTCCAAGAAGAACACCCTCGGCATGGCTCTCAATGGCAACGGTCCTGCCCGTGTATCGACCTTCCTCGATCCCGAGTTGACCAGCAAGAACGACTTCGCAACGGTCGAATCCGAAGTGCTGGCAACGGCGCGGGGCGCCTTCCCGCCCTTTGGCGAAGCCGCCCGCGCCCAGCAATTGTTCCTCGAGGAAGTCCAGCTGGCCGTTCTGGGCCGCAAATCGCCGGCTGACGCGGTTGCAGCGATCCAGACGCGCATCCAGCCCCTGCTGCCCGCCTGACCTCGTCAGCGCCGGAGGCGGCCTGCCTGCCTCCGGCCTCCGATTCACCCAGCCTTTCAGGATTTCATTATGTCCGCTCCCCTCAGCTTCACCGAACCCGCGCGCGAAATTCCCGTCACGGCGGAATATGACGTTCTTGTTGTAGGCGGCGGCCCCGCGGGTCTGACCGCGGCCCTTGCCGCCGCCGAGGACGGCATGAAGGTCGGCCTGCTCGAAAGCCGCAGCTTCGTTGGCGGCAATATGACCATCGGCTTGCCCGTGCTTGGCTTTCTCGGCCAGAAGGGCAATCAGGTCATCTATGGCCTGCCGCAAAAATTCATCGATCGCCTCAAGGTGCGCGATGCCGCTTCCGAGCATCGCCCCTGCCCGCTGCATATGGGCATCACCCTGGTCGAGCCCGAGGCGGTCAAGACCGTTGGCCTGGAAATGCTCACCGAGGCCGGGGTGGACGTGCAGTTCTACACCTTCGTGGCCGGCGTGATCATGAGCGAGGACAAGCGCAGCATTCGCGGCGTCGTCACCGAGAGCAAGAGCGGGCGCAGTGCCGTTGTCGGCAAGATTGTCATCGACTGCACCGGCGATGCGGACGTGGCCTATCGGGCTGGCGTCGGCACGGAAAAGGGCAATGAGCATGGCGGCATGCAGCCGCCGACGCTGATGTTCTGCCTGGCCAATGTGGACACCGAGAAGCTGCGCACCTCCATCGCGGTCGAAAAGCGCACCTATCTCACCGACTTCATCCCGGCAGAATATTTCGGGCAGAACAACCAGTTCATCGTGGTGGGCCTGCGCGAGCTGATCGCCAAGGCCCGGGCCGAGCGCAATCTCGATATTCCGAACGAACGCACGATCATCATCACCGGGCTCAAAAAGGGCGAGGTCTGGATCAACATGACCCGCGTTACCGGCACGGATGGCACCGACGCCCGTTCGCTGACCGAGGGCGAAATCGTCGGCCGTCGCCAGATCGACGACATCATCGAATATCTGGTCAACTACGTGCCCGGCTTCGAGGATGCTCATTTCGCCAGGACCGCGCCCTTTCTGGGCATCCGCGAGACCCGCCGCATCGTGGGCCATTACACCATGAACGAGCAGGACGTCCTGGGGTGCCGGCACTTCCCCGATGCCATTGCAGTGGCATCCTATCCGATCGATATCCATCGCCCCGGCGACGAGGGCTGCACGTTGATCTGGTGCGGCGACTGCTACGACATCCCCTATCGTTCGCTGCTGCCCCAGCACGTGGACAATCTGATTGTCGCCGGCCGCTCCATCTCGGCTACCCATGAGGCCATGGGGGCCATCCGCGTGATGGCAACCTGCATGGCCATGGGCGAGGCCGCTGGCCGGGCCAGCGCCATCGCGGTCAAGCAGCACATCCAGCCCGCCCAGGTCGATGTTCACCAATTGCGCCGGCAGCTGCTTGAAAAAGGCGCCTATCTGCGAGGTCTCGAAGGCGAACGCCTGACGCCGGAAACGGAAAACATATCCGTTCCGGCCTGATGACCCATTCCGGGGGCTTCGGCCCCCGGAACGCGCAGCGACAGGAGAAATTCATGGCTCGATTGAAATTGAGCGGTATCAAGAAGAGTTTTAGCGGCGTCGAAGTCATCAAGGGCGTGGACCTTGATATCGACGATGGTGAATTCGTCGTCTTTGTCGGCCCTTCGGGTTGCGGCAAGTCCACCCTTCTGCGGCTCATTGCCGGGCTGGACGAGATCACGGCCGGCACTTTGGAACTGGACGGAAAAGCCAGCAATGACGTGCCCTCCCGGGATCGCGGCATCGCAATGGTGTTCCAGAGCTATGCGCTTTATCCTCATCTGACCGTCGCTGAAAATATGGGGTTCAGCCTGACGCTGCGCAAAACCCCCAAGGCAGAAATCGCCCAGAAAGTGGCGCAGGCGGCCAGGATTCTTCAGCTCGATCACCTGCTTGAACGCAAGCCGAGCCAGCTTTCGGGCGGCCAGCGCCAACGTGTTGCGATCGGCCGCGCCATCGTGCGGCAGCCGTCGATCTTCCTGTTTGACGAGCCCTTGTCCAATCTCGACGCGGCGTTGCGCATGGAGACACGCGCCGAGATCGCCAAGCTGCATCGCGACCTCGCCGCCACCATGATTTACGTCACCCACGATCAGGTCGAGGCCATGACGTTGGCCGACAAGATCGTCGTGCTCAATGGCGGCCTCGTCCAGCAGGTTGGCTCGCCCATGGAGCTTTACAAAAACCCGCTCAATACCTTTGTGGCCGGCTTCATCGGATCGCCCAGGATGAACCTTCTCAAGGCCGAGGTTTCCGCGATCGAAGGCGGAATGGCCACGATCGATCTGCCTGGTCTTGCCGGCGTCACAGTGCCAGCCGGCCACGTAACCACGCCGGGCCCGGCCGTTTTCGGCGTGCGTCCGCAGGCGCTGTCTCTGACCCAAGGCGCGCATCGCCTCACCGGCCAGATTTCACTTATCGAGCGCATGGGGCCGGAAACGGTCATCAACCTGACCTCGCCTACCGGCGAGACCCTTGTCGCGGTCCTGCCGGGAGACCCGCCGCTGGTGCTCGACCAGCAGGTCACCCTCTCTTTTGCAGCAGAAGACGTACACCTCTTCCCCGCCGACGCATAATCTTAGGAACAAACGATCAAATGGCACAAAATCTGGCGGGCAAGAGCGCGGCGATTACTGGCGCAGCATCAGGTATCGGTCTTGAATGCGCGCGACATCTGGTGGCCGCCGGGGTCAAGACATTTCTGGTGGATCGCAATCTCGACGCATTGCAGACGGGTGCCGCTGAACTGGGGGAACTGGCCATTCCCGTTGAGGTCGACCTGCTGCGGCCAGAAAGCGTGGCGCAGATGCTGCCGCGCATTCTCGAACATACCGGCAGGCTCGATATTTTCCATGCCAATGCCGGCGCCTATGTTGGCGGTCCGATCGTCGATGGCGACCCTGACGCCTGGGATCGCATGCTGAATTTGAACATCAATTCGGTATTCCGCTCGGTGCATGCCGTGCTCCGGCACATGGTCGGGAACGGATCGGGCGACATCGTCATCACCTCCTCGATCGCCGGCGTCGTGCCAGTGCTGTGGGAGCCGATCTACACCGCCTCCAAGCATGCCCTCCAGGCCTTTGTGCATACAGTGCGCCGACAGGTGGCGGAAAACGGCGTGCGCGTCGGCGCCGTCCTGCCCGGCCCGGTGGTGACCCCGCTGATCGACGACTGGCCCAAGGCCAAGCTCGAAGAGGCATTGGCCAATGGGAGCCTGATGGAGGCAGAGGAAGTGGCAGAGGCAGTGATATTCATGCTGACGCGCAATCCCAAGGTCACCATACGCGACCTGGTCATCCTGCCGCGCAGCCTCGACCTCTAGGAAATGATCATGGGGCCCTGTTTCATCGGCATTGATGTCGGCACAGGTTCGGCTCGCGCCGGCATTTTCGATGCGCAGGGACATGAACTGGCATCGGCGAGCCGGCCGATCCGGACCTGGCGGCCGGAAGCCTTTCATGCCGAGCAATCCAGCGGCAATATCTGGCAGGCAAGCTGCGACGCCGTGAAGGAGGTCATGGAAATGGCTGGCCTCGCAGCAGATGCCATCAAAGGAATCGGCTTTGACGCGACCTGTTCGCTGGTTGTCCTCGATGAAGCTGGCAATCCAGTTGCCGTGAACCAGGACGGCGACGACGATCGTAACATCGTTTTGTGGATGGACCAGAGAGCGCGGGAAGAAGCCCGGGAGATCAACGAAACGGGGGCGCGCGTCCTCGACTATGTCGGGGGCCGAATTTCCCCGGAAATGGAAACGCCGAAGATCCTCTGGCTCTCCCGGCATCTGTCGAAAACTGTCGAGCGGGCCGCCCATTTCCTCGATTTGGCGGATTTTCTGACCTTCAAGGCAACGGGGAGCCTGACGCGCTCCATCTGCACTTTGACGTGCAAATGGACCTACCTAGCCCATGAAAACAAATGGGACCGGGACTATTTCGAAACCATCGGCCTTGGCCCCCTGGCCGAGGATGATTTTGCGCGGATCGGTACGGAAGTCAGCGCCCCCGGCACCACCCTCGCATCGGGCCTAACCGCGCAGGCCGCTACCGAGCTTGGTCTTAACCCCGGCACAGCCGTCGGCGTGGGGATGATCGATGCCCATGCAGGCGCCATCGGCACCCTGGGCGCCGAAGGTCTCCCTGGCGCCATTGGCACCCGCCTCGCCTATGTATTCGGCACCTCTGCCTGCACACTTAACGTCACGGCGGAACCCGCCTTCGTTCCAGGCGTCTGGGGGCCCTATAAGAACGCACTCCTGCCCGACCTCTGGCTCAACGAGGGTGGGCAGTCAGCCGCTGGCGGTGCCATCGATCACCTGGTCCAATCTCATCCCTTCTCGCCCCGGGCGCAAAAAGAAGCCGCAAAAGCTGGGCAAAGCCTGACCCAGTGGCTGGAAAGCCGCGCCCGGCTCATGCTGGAGGGCGCATCACCGGCCGAAATGGTCGCCGGCATCCACGTCGTTCCCGAATTCCTGGGCAATCGCGCACCCTTTGCCGATCCCGCAGCGCGTGCAGTCATTGCCGGGCTGGGGCTGGAAGGGGATGAAGACAGCCTTGTCAGGCTCTATATCGCCGGGGTGATGTCCATCGGCTATGGCCTGCGGCAAATCCTCGATGCACTGTCCGCCCAGGGTGTCGAAATCACCAGCGTGGTCATCAGCGGCGGTGCGGCTCGAAGCCGACTGGTGCGCCGGCTCCTAGCCGACGCCGCCGACATTGCCATAGCGACGGTGGAAACCGATGAGCCGGTGCTGCTGGGCTCGGCTATGCTTGGCGCCATGGCCGCCGGTCATGGCCTCGGTCACCTCCATCAGCAGGGAAATTCCC
>NZ_JAUCDN010000030.1:0-17923 GCF_034675085.1 Devosia sp. | reverse complement strand
GGACGCTGGAATGGCTCACCCTGCCGCCCATGCTCGAAGCCACCGGCGCCAGTCTGCGCCTCGGGCAAAAACTGCTCGACCAGCTTCAGCCGGCCTGAATCGCTGCCTTCAGCGCCGCGACCCGGGTGGTGCTGGTCATGCGCCGCAGGGGGCTGGCGAAACCCAGCCTCTGCGCCTTTTCCCCCGGTTCCGGGGCCGGCTCCGAGCAGGAGCCATGCAGCGCCCCCAGCCTTACCCGCGCCAGGATCTGCGGGGCAGTCACGGCATTGACGCCGGCTCCAGCCATGATAGTGAGCCGCCCGGCCGCCACCCTATGCGCCCGTTCCAGCGCGTCCAGCCCTTGGGGCGCCGACAGGGCCCCGCCCGAGGTAAGGATGGTGTCGAACCCCAGCGCCACCGCCGTCTCCACCGCCTCCGCCATGTCGGGCACGAGGTCGATGCAGCGATGCAGGGTCCGCCCCATGCCCTCGGCCGCCTTGGCCAGCACCGCCAGCGTTTCGACATCGAGCCGGCCATCGGGCAGGCTCGCCCCCAGCACCACCCCCTCGATGCCGGTGGCGCGGATGGCGGCGATCTCGGCCAGCATCCCCGCCATATCGCCCGCATTGAAAACAAAATCCCCCGGCCGCGGCCGCACCATGGCGCGGGCGGAACGGGCTTTTTTTGCCGCCAGCGCCACCAGGCCCGGCGTCGGCGACAGCCCGCCCAGTTCCAGCGCCGCGCAGAGTTCGATCCGGTCGGCGCCACCGGCCAGCGCCGCGTCGAGCCCGGCGGCGTCGTCGACGCAGATTTCGAGCAGCGTCATGCCAGCCCCTCCGAAAATCCCAGGCTCGCCGCCCCGATCAGCCCGGCATCGACGGTCAGTTGTGCCGGCACCACCAGCGGGCGGTCCAGCTTGCGCAAGATGCGGCGGCGCACTTCCCCGTCCAGCGCCGCGACCAGTTCGGTGCTGTTGCCCAGCCCGCCGCCCACCGGAATGATGTCGGGCCCGACGATATTGACCGCCAGCGCCATCGGCTGGGCCACCAGTTCGAGATAGACCGAAAGAGTTTCCCCCGCCGCCGCGTCGCCGCCGGTCCAGGCAGAAATGATGGCGGTGCTCTCCAATTCCGCCCCATGGATATGGCGGTGCAGCTTTTCGAGCCCGCGCGCGCCGCCCACCGTATCGACGCAGCCGCGCTGCCCGCAGCCGCATTCGAATTGCGGCAAATCATAGGGCGGCACGCTCAGCCTGGTGGCGGTGATGGAACCATGGCCCCATTCGCCCGCCAGCCCGCCCGCGCCGCGAAACAGCCTTCCCCCGGCGACGATGCCGCCGCCGACCCCGGTGCCCAGAATGGCCCCGAACACCACCTCATGCCCCCGCCCAGCCCCGGCATGGGCCTCGGCCAGCGCGAAGCAATCGGCGTCATTGGCCACGATCACGGGGCGGCCCAGCGCCGCTTGCAGATCGCCGGCCAGGTTGCGCCCGTCGATGCAGGCAATATTGGCGACGGTGGCCAGCCCGCTTCGCGGATCGATCACCCCGGTCACCGAAATGGCCACCGGCGCCGGCGTCTCGCCCAGAAAGCCTTCCAGCACCGCCACGAAGGCGGCAAAATCGTCACGCGGCGTTGGCTTGCGGCCCAGCGGCGTCAGCGCCTGCGGGGCGGTGGCGCGCGCCGCCTTGATGCTGGTGCCGCCAATATCGAAACAGATCAGCATGAAGGCTTTCCCGGTAACGCGATCGGGGCGTCATAGCACAGCTTTATAGACCTGCGCCCCCCGCCATGCCGATATGGCGAAGGCGAGCACGAACAGAGCCGAAAGCAGCAGCACGATGGTAGGCGCGGGGGCGCTGTCGATGAAGAAGGAGAGATACACCCCCGCCAGCGCCGCCAGCAGCGAAATGGCCATGGCCAGCACCAGCATCGTGCCGAAGCGTTTGGTGAGCAGGAAGGCGATAGCCCCCGGCGCGATCAGCAGCGAAATGGCCAGGATAATGCCCACCGCCTGCAAGGCCCCGACAATGGTGAGGGCGATCAGCGCCAAGAGCCCGTAATGCAGCCAGCCGGTGCGCAGGCCCATGGCGCGGGCCTGGCCGGGGTCGAAGGCATGGAGCAGGAAATCCTTCCATTTGATCCCGATAATGGCGACGGTGGCCAGCCCGATCAGCAGCGACTGGCCGATATCGCCCGGCCCCACGCCCAGCATGTCGCCGAACAATATATGGTCCAGATGCACATCGGACTGGATCTTGACATAGAGCACCAGCCCCAGCCCGAACATGCCGGAAAACACCACGCCCATGGCGGTGTCCTGCTTGATGCGGCTGTTGTCGCCCAGATAGCCGCTGGCGATGGCGGCGAACATGCCGGCAATGAAGGCGCCGATGGCATAGGGCAGCCCGACCATATAGGCGATCACCACGCCGGGAAAAACCGCGTGCGAAATGGCGTCGCCCAGAAGCGACCAGCCCTTGAGCACCACGAAGCAGGAGAGCAGCGCCATGGGCACGGCCACCAGCGCCGCGATCAGCAGCGCATTGACCATGAAGTCGAACTGGAAGGGCAGCAGCAGGGTTTCCATGAGGCTCATGGCTGGTTCTCCACCGCCTTTGCGGCGCGGCGGCGCGCGGCGAGCAGGCCATGGCGCGGCGCGAGGAAGAAGGCGAGCAGGAACAGCCCGGTTTGCAGCACCACGATGATGCCGCCGGTGGCCCCGTCGAGGAAATAGCTGGCATAGGCGCCGACAAAGCAGGTCAGCGTGCCGATGGCCACCGCGATGAGCAAAAGGCGCGGAAAGCGGTCGACCAGCAGATAGGCGGTGGCGCCGGGCGTCACCACCAGGCAGATCACCAGAAACGCGCCCACGGTCTGCATGACGGCCACGGTCGAGGCCGAGAGCAGGGTAAAGAACAGCACCCGCAAGGCCTGCGGATTGAGCCCGATGGAGCGGGCATGGTTCTCATCGAAGAAGCTGACCATCAAATCCTTCCACTTGACCAGCAAAATGGCCAGACAGACCAGGCCGATGATCGCCAGTTGCAGCGTGTCGGCGGGGGTAATGGCCAGGATATTGCCCAGCACGATGGTCTGGATGTTGATCGCCACCGGCGAAAGCGACACCATGAACAGCCCGAGGCCGAAAAAGCCCGAAAAGGTGAGCCCGATAATGGCGTCTTCGCGCAGCTTGGTGCGCTGGTTGAGAAACAGCATGGCCGCCGCCGCCAGCCCGCCGGAAAAGAAGGCGCCGATGGAAAAGGGAAGGCCCAGCATATAGGCGCCGGCCACGCCCGGCACGATGGCGTGCGAAAGCGCGTCCCCGATCAGCGACCAGCCCTTGAGCATCAGATAGCAGGACAAAAAGGCGCACACGGCCCCGACCAGCGCCGAGACCCACATGGCGTTGACCATATAGCCATAGGAAAAGGGTTCGAGCAGCAGCGCCATCATCGCGGCTCCCGCGCGTCGAGCACCAGCGGGCGCTCGTCGTCGCTGTAGACGCGCAGCGGCCGGGGCCGTCCTTCAGGGCCCGCTTCGAGCACCACATGGCGCAGCACGCCGCCAAAGGCGCGTTCGAGATTGTCGCGGGTGAACACCTCCGCGGTCGGCCCCGAGGCCAGCACCGTGCCCTTGACCAATATGGTGCGGTCGCAGAATTCGGGCACCGAGCCCAGATTATGGGTCGAGACCAGCATCACCCGCCCCTCCTCGCGCAATTGGCGCAACAGGGCGATGATCTGTTCCTCGGTCTTGACGTCGACGCCGGTAAAGGGCTCGTCGAGCAGGATGACGCGGCTGTCCTGGGCCAGGGCGCGGGCAAGAAAGACGCGCTTTTTCTGCCCGCCCGAGAGTTCCCCGATCTGGCGCTTGCGCAACTCCAGCATGTCGACGCGGGCCAGCGCCGCGCTCACCGCCTCGCGGTCGGCGGGACGGGCGATGCGCAGCGGGCCCATATGGCCATAGCGCCCCATCATCACCACGTCCTCCACCAGCACGGGGAAGTTCCAGTCCACCTCCTCGGCCTGCGGCACATAGGCGACTAGATTCTGCCGCAGCGCCTCGGCGACGGGCCGGTCGAGCACGCGGATCTCGCCCTTGGCGACCCTGACAAAGCCCATGATGGCCTTGAAAAGCGTGGACTTGCCGGCCCCGTTCACCCCCACCAGCGCCGCGATGGTGCCGGTGGGAATTTCGAAGCTGGCGTCGCGCAAGCCCGTATGGCCGTTGCGATAGGTGACGGTGGCGTCCGAAACCCTGATGCCGCTCATTGCGCCAGTCCCTGGGCAATGGTGGCCGAAGTCACCGAGAGCAGGTCGAGAAAGGTGGGCACCGGGCCGTCGGCTTCGGTCAGCGAATCCACATAGAGCACGCCGCCATAGCGCGCGCCGGTCTCGCGGGCCACCTGCTGGGCCGGCGCCGCCGACACCGTGCTTTCCGAAAAGATCACCCCGATCCGGTGTTCGCGCATGGCGTCGATCACCTTGCGCACCTGCTGGGGCGTGCCCTGCTGGTCGGCATTGATCGGCCAGAGGAACAGCTCGTTGAGGCCGAAATCGCGGGCGAGATAGGAAAAGGCTCCCTCGCTGGTCACCAGCCAGCGCTTGTCCGCCGGCAGCGCTTCCAGCTCGGCGCGGATGGGCGCGATGGCAGCGGTGATTTTCGCCTTGTAGGCTTCGGCATTGGCGGCATAGAGGGCGGCATTTTCCGGATCATATCGGGCGAAGGCGTCGCGGATATTGTCGACATAGATCAGCGCGGCGCTGGGCGACATCCAGGCATGCGGGTTGGGTTTGCCGCTATAGGGGCCTTCGGCGATGCCCATGGGCTCGACGCCGTCCGAAACCACCACCGAAGGCACGTCCTTGAGGGTGCGGAAGAATTTTTCGAACCACAATTCCAGGTTGAGCCCGTTCCACAGGATCAAATCCGCGCCCTGGGCGCGTTGCAGGTCGCCGGGGGTGGGCTGGTAATTATGGATTTCAGCGCCGGGCTTGGTGATGGATTCCACCTCCGCCGCGTCGCCGGCGACGTTGCGCGCCATGTCGGCGATGACGGTGAAGGTGGTCACCGCCTTGAATTTTTCCGCCGCCGACGCCGCGCCGGACAGGGCCAGCATCGCCGCCAGCGCCAAAATTCCTGCCCGCTTCCATCGCGTCATGTCTCTCTCCATTGTTGCGAGTGATTTGCATTTGCGTAACGCATTCCGCAACCATCTGCAAGTAGGAATGATTTGCAACAAGGGCCGGCAAACCGCCTTTCGCCTTGACGCGGCGGCGTTTCGTCCCAATATCGCCCCCACCCCGGCTGGCAGCAGCAACAATGAGCGATCCGAAACCTCCATCCTTTGTCAGTGCGCAAATGGTCGCCGAGCGGGCGGGCGTATCGCGCTCGGCCGTGTCGCGCACCTTCACCGATGGCGCCAGCGTCTCGGAGGCGACGCGCGCCAAGGTGCTGGAGGCGGCGGGCGCCTTGGGCTACCACGTCAATCACCTGGCGCGCGGCCTGCGCGAGCGCAGCAATATCGTGTGCCTGGTGGTCTCGGACATCGTCACCCCCATCCGCGCCCGCATGGTGGACGAATTGACCCGCAAGCTGCAGGCGGCGGGCAAGATCACCATGGTCATCAACACCGAATCCACCATCGAAAGCGTGTCGCTGGCGCTGCGCCAGCCGCTCCATGACCGCGCCGACGCCACCGTGGTGCTTTCGGGCGCGCCGCCCGCCTCGCTGGTGGAAACGTGCCTTGCCAATGGCCAGCAGGTGGTGCTGATCAACCGCGACGACCAGCTGATGGGCAGCCATAATCTGGGCGTGGACAATGCCATGGCGGGCCGCGAGGCCTTTTTCCTGCTGCGCCGGGCCGGCTGCAAGCGGCTGGGCGTCATCACCTCCACGGCGCGCACCGCCAGCCTGCGCGAGCGCACCGACGTCTTTCTCGATATCGCCGCCGCCGAGGGCATTCCGGCCAGCGTCACCGAGACCGGCCCCACCTCCTATGCCTCGGGCTTCGAGGCGGCGCGCCAGCTTTTCGGGCGCTCGAACGGCCCCGATGGCGTCTTCTGCGTCACCGATTTGCTGGCGCTGGGCTTCATGGATGCGGCGCGGCATGAATTCGGCCTGCGCATTCCCGAGGATCTGTGCATTGTCGGCTTCGACGACATCGAGCAGGCCAGCTGGGATTCCTACAAGCTCACCACCTTCGCCCAGCCGCTGGCCGACATGGCCGAGCATGTGGTGCATCTTCTGCTCCATCCCGAGGCGGCGGGCATAGAGCGCCGCCTCTACGCCCCCGCGCCGCGCTGGCGCCGCTCGGTGCGCCCCGGCCCGTCCGCCTGACCGGCCCCGCCGCTTGCAGTGCCCGCGCGGCTGTGGAAAACTCTCCGCCAGGCCGCGCGGCCCCGGTGCTTTCCAGGCCCCGCCGCCCATTGCACACGTGCGCAACAACCCGCTGTCATCAAACCGTTACGGAATGTCCGTAACACCATTTTCCAGAATTTTTTACAAATGCACTTGTGTGCAATCCTAATTGGGTGTTGTCTGATGCACGCGACGCGTCTCGCGGCAGGACCGAACCCGGCACAAGATTGGGCAGGCCCTTGCCTCGGCATCGCGGTGAGGGAGGAGCCCATGGGGTGGACGCGCCGGCGCCGGTCCGGTTCGCCATAGGCCGAAGGGTCGTTATCCACCTCCGCGACCGGCATGGAAAGCGCGACGGCTCCGGGAGCCGTCAAGATGGGAGTTAGATATGAAACGCCGTACATTCATGATTTCGGCTGCCGGCACCGCCGTCGGCATGGTGATGCTGCCCCGCATGTCGTTCGCGGCCGAGGGCACGATCGACTGGTACACCAGCTCCGACCAGAACATCCTCGATTTCTGGACCAATATCGTGCAGCCCAAATTCGAGGCCGCCAATCCGGACCTGAAGATCAACCTCATCGATGGCGGCGACAATGCCGGGCTTCAGGCCATCGCCGAGCGCGGGCTTGCCGCCCTGGGCACCAGCGCCGATCCGCAGGCCGACTTCTTCGAGGGGTTCGATGCCCGCCAGCCGGTCGGTGCTCTGGAAAAGGGCCTCTGGGTCAATTTCGCCGAAGCCGGGCTCTCCAACTATTCCAAGCTCAACCCGCTTGGCCTGGATATCCCGCAGAACCTGCCCTACCGCGCCTCCCAGGTGCTGCTGGCCTATGACACCACCAAGCTGGCCGCGGCCGACGTTCCCAAGACCTGGCCGGCGCTGGTCGCCTGGATCAAGGCCAATCCCGGCCAGTTCATCTACAACCGTCCCAACAAGGGCGGCTCGGGCCTGAATTTCGTGCGCCGCGCCATCTATGAAGCCAATGGCCAGGACACCAGCAAGTTCAAGGTGGACAACTACACCCCCGAGGCCGGCGAAGCAGCTCTGGCCCCGGCCTGGGCCATCCTCAACGACATCGCGCCCTCGCTGTTCGATGGCGGCGCCTACACCTCGGGCAACACCCAGTCGCTGCAACTGCTCGGCCAGTCGGCCGTGACCATGATCCCGGCCTGGTCCGACCAGGCGCTTTCGGCGATCGAACAGGGCGTGCTGCCCGAGACCACCGGCCTCGTCCAGCTTCAGGACCTGGGCCTGCCCGGCGGCTTCTCGCGCATCACCGTGTTGTCCAACGGCGTCAACAAGGAGGCGGCGCTCAAGCTGGCCGACTTCATCCTCTCCGAGGAAATCCAGTCTGCCGTGCTCACCGAGCTGGGCGGCTTCCCGGGCGTATCCTGGGATTATGTCGATCCGGCCCTGCGCGAGCGCTTCGCCGACGTCATTCCCACCTCGATCCCGGTCTTCCCCGGCGGCGCCTGGGAAAAGGCCATCAGCGAAGGCTGGTACCGCACCGTCGCTCCGGGCGTGGATCCGAACTCGTGACCACCGAAACCGCTGGCGCGGCTCTCGCGCCCGCGCCCACGCAAGGCAGGAGGCCCATTGGCCTCCTGCTCGTGGCCGTGCCCGTCTTTCTCGTCGTCTGGCTGGTCATCTGGCCCATCATCTCGGCCGTCATCCAGACCCTGTGGATGCCCACGGACAATGGCGGCCACGCCTTCTCCGTCGAGACCTATAAATTCTTCTTTTCCGATGCCTACAGCCTGGGCAATCTGTCGCTGACGCTGTGGACCACCGGGGTCTGCGCCGTGCTGCTGCTGGTGGTGTGCCTGCCCATCGCGCTTTACCTGCGCTTTTCGGACAGCAAGGTTTCCGCCTATGTGCAGGGCCTGGCCATCTTTCCGATGTTCGTGCCCTCCATCATCCTGGCCTTCGCCTTCATCCGCGTGCTGGGGCCCAATGGCGCGACCGATCTGCTGCTCAATGCGGTGGGCCTGCCCAAGATCAAGTCGCCCTATCTCACCCCATGGGGGCCGGTGATCGGGCTGGTCTGGGACAATATCCCCCTGACCGTCCTCATCCTGCTGGCGGGGCTGGGCAATGTGTCCAACCAATCCATCGAGGCGGCGCGCGATGTCGGTGCCGGCCGGCTGGCCGTGCTCTGGTACATCATCCTGCCGCGCATCTCCAATTCCATCCTGGTGGCCATTTCCTTTGCCGTGCTCGGCATCTTCTCGGCCTTCACCCTGCCCTATATCCTGGGCCCGGCCGCGCCGGAAATGATGGGCCCGTTCATGCAGCGCACCTTCCGCGATCTTTACGATCCGACCAATGCCATCACCCAGGCGGTGGTGACCTTCGGCTTCTGCATCCTGTTCGGCCTTTTCTATGTGCGCTCGGTCGCCCGCAACAGGACGCCCTGACATGACGACAGCCCTTGCCAAACGCAATATCGACTGGATCGGCATCGTCTTCGCGCTGGTTCTCACCCTGGTCATCGTCGTCCCGCTGGTGGTGGTGGGCACATGGGCCTTCACCAATGTGTGGCGCTACCCGTCCGTCATCCCGCAGGAATTCGGCCTGAAATTCTGGAACCAGACATTGGCCCGCGCCGATGTGTGGAACTCCATCACCATGAGCCTGTCGCTCTCGGCGGTGGTGACGGCGGCGTCTGCCGTCATCTGCCTGCCGGCAGCCTATGCCTTCGCCCGGCTCGATTTTCCGGGCCGCAACATCCTCTTCTTCTCGTTCCTGGCCGGCCATGCCTTTCCCAAATTCGGGCTGCTGGTCGCCATTGCCGGCATTTTTCTCCAGCTCAACCTCATCGGCACCTTCTGGGGCGTGGCGCTGATCCAGCTCGTGGGCACGCTGATGTTCATGATCTGGATTCCGGTGGCCGCCTTCCAGTCGGTGGACCGGCGCATGGAAGAAGCTGCCCGCGATGTCGGCGCCTCGCCGCTGCGCGTCTTCTGGTCGATCACCCTGCCCCAGGCCGGGCCGACCATCGCCGCCGCCGTGCTGCTGAGCTTCGTGGGCACGTTCTATGAAACCGAAGGGGCCTGGCTCATCGGAGCGCCGCAGGTGCGCACCCTGCCGGTGCTGATGATTTCCTTCATCAACAACCAGCCCGTCATCCAGTATGGCGCCGTGCTCTCGGTGCTGCTCTGGGTGCCCTCCTTCATCGCCCTTTTGTTCGCCCGCCGCGTCATCAACGGGGGCTCCTTCGCCCGCGGTTTCGGCGGCTAGGAAATACCCATCATGTCCGTTCTCAAGATTTCCGACGTCACCAAGGTCTTCGCCGCCGGCAATGTCGTGGCCGTAGACACCTTCTCGCTCGATGTGGCGAACGGCGAGCTGGTCTGCCTGCTGGGGCCCTCGGGCTCGGGCAAGTCCACCCTGCTGCGCATGGTCGGGGGCTTCGAGCGCCCCTCCTCGGGCCTCATCACCATCGATGGCGAGGACATCACCTATCTGCCGCCCGAAAAGCGCCCCACCGGCATGGTGTTCCAGAGCCATGCGCTGTGGACGCATATGAATGTGTTCAAGAACCTGGCCTTCGGGCTCAAGCTGCGCCGCGTTCCCGCCGATGAGATCAAGCGGCGGGTGGAGAACGTGCTCGAACTGGTGGGGCTGGGCGGCTATGGCACGCGCCAGGTCACCCAGTTGTCCGGCGGCCAGCAGCAGCGCGTGGCGCTGGCCCGCTCGCTGGTGCTCGAACCCAAGATCCTGCTCTTGGACGAGCCCTTCGCCAGCCTCGACCAGCATTTGCGCGAGAGGCTGCGCGAGGAGGTGCGCGACATCCAGCAGCGCCTCAAGATCACCACGCTCTTCGTCACCCATGGGCAGGACGAGGCCCTCTCCATGGCCGACCGCATCGTGGTCATGCGCGACGGGCGCACCGAGCAGATCGACCGGCCCGACATGGTCTATCGCGATCCCAAGACGCCCTTCGTCGCCGGCTTCATCGGCACCATGAACCTCATCGAGGGTCAGGTGGCCAATGGCGTCTTCACCCGGCCGGGCATGCGCGTGCCCCTGCCGGTGGCCGATGGCGCCGCCATTCTGGCCGTGCGCCCCGAGGCGCTTGAGATTGCCGCGGCCGCCGATGGCGAGGCCCATGTCCACCGCGTCACCGATTATGGCACCCATGGCCTGGTCGATCTCGACCTGGGCGACGGCACGCGCCTCAAGTCGATGGTGTCGCATCCCGATTTGTTCCAGCCCGGCCAGGGCGTGCACCTCACGCCCCGCGCCGTCGCCGCCTATCGCGACAACGCCCAGATATACCGGGGATAGAAATGACTTCTCCCATCGCCATCGAGCGGGGCGGGCATCGCACCTGGCTCAAATGGCATCGCGGCCGGCGTCGGGCAGGCGATCCGGCCTTTACCGGCGCCCGCATTCTCGAAGGCATGGCGCTGGGCGCCAGCGTCGAGGTCGACCTGGTTATCCACGCCGATCATGGCTGCGCTATCCTGCACAATCTCAGCCTCGAGCAGGAGACCACCGGCACGGGCCTGGTGCGCCAGACCTCTGCCGCGCAATTGCGCCAATTGCATCTGCGCGGCGAAGACGGCGCGCCGCTCGCCGACCGGGTGATGCTGCTCGAAGACCTTTGCGCGCTCCTCACGGCCCATCCGCCGCGCGAGGGCGCCTTGCTCCAGCTTGATTTCAAGGAAGATCTGGCCGCGCTCGATCCCGCCACCGTCGCGGGGTTTTCCGCTAACATTGGCCCCCTCTCGCGTTACATGATCGTGTCCGGAGGGGACTTCGATGCTATCAGTCTGTTAACGCAAAGCACCCCGATGCTAAAACAGGGGTATGACCCCTGCTACGGGCAATCCCTGGCCCGGCTGCAAGCCGATGGCGATCATGCCCGCTTCATTTCCGAGGCGCTCGACACCGCGCCAGAGGCCGATTTCATCTATCTGCACCACGAGATCGTGCTGGAGGCCGACCGCGCCGGCTTCGACATGATCGGCGCCGTCCATGACGCAGGCCGCAAGGTCGATGCCTGGACGATAAAAACCGTTGATTCCCAATCACTTCCCAAGGTCGACCGCCTGCTTGCGCTCAAGGTCGACCAGATCACCACAGACGACCCGGAGGGGCTGGCAGCGGCCCTAGCATCATGACCATCAATTACGACGCAGTTCTCGACGACATGGTCTCGGCCGCCCGCGAGGCCGGCGCGCTAACCCTCGAGCATTTCAAGCATTTCCGCGATCTGGAGATCGGGGTCAAAGGGCCGGGCGACTTCGTTTCCGATGCCGACCGCGATTCGGAAACCCTGATCCGCGACCGCCTGCTCTCGCGCTATCCCGGCTGGAGCCTTACCGGCGAGGAGTTCGCTCCCGTCGAGGGGGAGGACCCCGAGCACCGCTGGCTGGTCGATCCCATTGATGGCACTACGAATTTTATCTACGGCCAGCATTACACCATCACCATTTCCCTGCGTCGCGGGCGCGAAACCCTGTGCGGCCTCGTCTATAATCCGGTGGCCGACGAGATGTTCACCGCCCGCCTGGGCGGCGGAGCCTGGCTCAATGGCGAGCGCCTGCATGTCAGCCGCTCCACCGATGTGGCCATGATGTGCGTCGGGACCGGGCTGCCCACCCCGAATCTCTCATTATATCCAGGGGCTTACGCTCGCCTCGACGCCATCCGCGCGCCCATTGGCGCGGTGCGTGTGGTGGGCAGCGCCGCCAATAGCTGCGCCTATGTCGCCTGCGGGCGCCTGACCGGCTATTTCGAGGAAACCGGCTTTGTCGACACCGCCGCCGGCATCCTTCTGGTTCAGGAGGCCGGGGGCATCGTCACCGACTGGTGGGGCCGAGGCCCCGACATCTACGAAAAGACCGGCACGCTGATCGTCGCCAACCCCGCGACCCATGCCTATCTGGTCGAGCAATTGGCCGCCGTGCCCCGCAAGGAACCCAAAGGGCCATAGATTGGCCTAGAAGTTTGTAATATAAGGTGATTGCCGGGGGCGGCGCTCACTTCGAATCATCGTACAAACTTGTTTCCTGGGCAGGCTTTGGCCTGGAAGAAATGAATATCTATCTTGTCTTGCTGCATATCGCCGGCGCGGTGACGCTGCTGCTCTGGGCAACGCGCATGGTACGCACCGGTATGGAGCGCTCGCAAAAGGCCGTGCTGCAACGCCTGCTCGGCCAGGGCGGGCGCGGAACGCTGCGCATGGCCGGTCTGGGCGCGGGCGTGGCTATGCTGCTGCAAAGCTCCACCGCCGTGGCGCTCCTGGCCGCCGGTTTCGCCGCCAGCGGAAAGCTGAGCCTTTCCCTGGGCTTAGCGACCCTCCTGGGCGCCGATCTGGGCTCGGCGCTGGTGGTGCAGTTCCTCAGCATCAATCCCGAATGGCTGATGCCGCTGCTGCTGCTGGTGGGCGGCACCATGTTCCTGCGCGGGCGCAACCGCGACGTCCGGCAATTGGGCCGGGTGGTGATGGGCATCGGGCTCATCCTCATCTCGCTCCAGCTTATCGGGCAATCGACCCTGCCGCTGCGCGACGCCCCGATGCTGCCGGGCATCGTCGCCTATCTCGCCGGCGATCCTTTCACCGCTTTCCTTCTGGCGGCCGCCTTTACCTGGCTCATCCATTCCAGCGTTGCCTTCGTGCTGCTGGTGGTGACGCTGGCGGTGCAGGGGCTGGTGCCGTTCGAGCTGGGCGCCTCCCTGGTGCTGGGCGCCAATATCGGCAGCGGCCTCATCGCCTACGTTCTCACCCGAACCGGCACCGCCGTAGCGCGGCGGCTGACGCTGGGCAATCTGCTGTTCCGCAGCGCGCTGGCCATCGTGCTGCTGGGCCTGCTCTGGCTCAGCCACATCCCCGGCGCCTATCTCGGCCCCGACGCCGCCCGCCAGATCGTCAATTTCCACCTGGCTTACAACGTCATCCTGCTGGTGGTGGCGCTGCCCCTCACCCGACCCATGGCCAGGCTCACCGAATGGCTGGTGCGCAGCCCGGCCGGCGAGGCCGAGGCGCGGCGTATTTCGCCGGTTCGGCTGGATGATCGGCTGATCGGCCAGCCACCGCTGGCCCTGGCCAGCGCCAAGCGCGAGCTTTTGCGCATGGCCGAAGTGGTGGAGCGGATGCTTGAGCCGATCATGGAGCTCTATGAATCGGCAGACCCCGAAAAGATCCGTGAAATCAAACAATTGGAGCATGCGGTCAACGCCGCCCAATCCGATATCAAGCTCTATCTGTCGCGCATCCGCTACCCCCAGCCCGATGGGCCAGAGGCCATGCGCGGGCAGGAGCTGGCGCAATTCGCCATCAACCTGGAATATGTCGGAGATGCGGTGGTCAAGACGCTGGTCAAGCTGGCCGAGACGCGCAGCGAGCAGAAGGTGAAGTTCTCCGCCGCCGGCTGGCGCGAGCTCAACGACCTGCACTACCGGGTGGTGGAAAACCTGCATCTGGCGCTCAACGTGCTGATGTCGGAAGACCGCGCCTCGGCCGAGTTGCTGCTGGCCCAGAAGGCCTCGATGGGCGATGCCGGGCGGGCCAGCGCCGCCGAGCATCTGGCGCGGCTGCGTGATGGGGCGCAGCAATCCATCGCCACCAGCAATATTCACCTGGAAACGGTTCGCGCCTTCAAGACCATCAATTCGCTTCTGGCCAGCGTCGCCTATCCGGTGCTGCGCCAGACCGCGCAACAGGGCTAAAGAAATACCGGCTCCTCGTGGAGCGTAACGCCGAAGCGGGCAACGACGGTGGCGCGTACATGCGCGGCCAGCGCCCTGATGTCGTCGGCGCTGCCGCCACCATGATTGACCACCACCAGCGCGTGGCGAGCGGAAATGCCCACCGGACCAAGCGTGAAGCCCTTGAGCCCGCTTTGCTCGATCAGCCAGCCCGCCGAGAGCTTGACCAGCCCACCAGGCTGGGCAAAGGCTGGCGCGCCGGGGAATTCGGCCAGAACCGGCGCAGCCTCGGCCTCTTCCACTATGGGGTTCTTGAAGAAGGAGCCGGCATTGGGATGAGTGCGCCAGTCGGGCAGCTTGGACTGGCGCAGGCCCACCACGCGGTCCATCACCTGCAAGGGGGTGAGCCCGGCGCTGCCGGCCAATTCGGCAAGGCCGGCAAAACGCAGATTGGGTTGCCAGGGCCGGGAGAGGCGCAGGCGCAGGCTCACCACCACGAAGCGCCCCGGCTGCTGCTTGAGAAGGCTGTCGCGATAGCCGAAGGCCATTTCGGGACGGGTCAGGCGGCGCATATCTCCTGCCACCCGGTCATAGGCGAGGAGGGACTCGAAGCCATCCGCCACTTCGGCCCCATAGGCGCCGATATTCTGCACCGGCGCCGCACCGGCTGTGCCGGGAATGCCGGCAAGGTTTTCCAGCCCGCCCAGCCCCTGCCCCACCGTCCAGGCGACCAAATCGTGCCAGATTTCACCGGCTGCCACTTCAATGAGCACACCGGTTTCGTCCTCAGAAAGGATCGCCCGGCCCGCAATGGTCATCAGCGCCGTGACGCCGTCGAATTCCGGCGAAAGCACCACATTGCTGCCCGAGCCCAGAAGGCGCACCGCCAGCCCCTTCGCCTCGGCCTCCTCGAACAGGGCCGGCACCGCCTCCGGCGTATCCAGCAGTGCCCCGAAGCGCGAGCGGGCGCGCAGAGCCAGCGTATTGTGGGCGGACAGGTCGAAATCGGAAATCAGCGGCATGGGACATTCGAAGCGGAGGGAGCGAAATTGCTCCTAACATATTCCGCCGGCAACTTCCCGGCTTCTTTCACCACTGCAAAAGCTATCAGACGTCGTGAAGCTGGATGACCGTGCGCGTGCCGCCCCTGCCGTCGCCATAAAGGATGGACGTCCCCAATTGCTGGGCCATGGCCGCGATCATGCGGGTACCGAGCCCGGTGCCCTTGGCCGGCCCGGTGCCGTTCCAGCCCACGCCATCGTCTTCCACAACCAGCAGAACCTCGCCGCCCGCCTCGCGACGCAGCAATACGCGGATCTGGCCGGTCGCCTCGTCGGGATAGGCATATTTATAGGCATTGGTGAGCAATTCGGTGACGATGACCCCGACCGAAACCGCCTTGTCGGTCAGGATGGCGACCGGGGCGAGGTCGGTGACGACGCTGGCGGGGCTGCCGGCGGCGCGCATGGTGGTGTCGAGTTCCTCGATCAGCGATTGGAGATAGGAATCGAGGGAAACCGAGCGCACATCTTCGGAGGTGTAGAGACGCCGATGCAGGCCCGCTATCGCCGAAATGCGGGCCTGGGTTTCGGTCAGCGCCTCGCGCGCATGCGGGTCGGAAATGGCCGCTGCCTGCATGCGCACCAGCGCTGCAACCAGCGCCAGGCTATTGGCGACGCGGTGATTGACCTCGCTGAGCAGGATTTCCGCCCGATCGCGCGCCACGCGCACCTGCTGCTCGGCCAGCTCCTTATGGCGCTGCAAGCGGGTCTTTTCGATGGCCTGCTCGATGGCATTGACGAGCAACACGACGAATTCCCCGCCCGCGGTCTTGAGCACATAATCGGCCGCGCCGGCCTTGAGCGCCTCGACGGCGACCATCGGCTCCTGCGAGCCGGTGACATAGACCACCGGCGGCGCATTGGCCACGCCGCCCAGGCGCTCGAGAACGCCGATGCCGGTGCCGCAATCGAGAAAATGATCGAGCACGACCACATCCACGCCGCCCTCGCCGATGCGCGCCAGCCCGGCTTCGGCATCGTTGGCATGCTCGTAGCTGTAGCCGCGTCGCGTCAGGGCCTTTTCCACCAGCCGCGCCAGCGTCGCATCGTCATCGATCTGCAGCGCCCGGAAAACGCGATTGGGCACGTTATTCGGTCTCCGGAACCTGCATGACGGAGAAGAACAGCCCCAATTGCTTTATGGCATTGGCAAAGCCGTCATAATCCACCGGCTTGGTGATGTAGACATTGGCGCCAAGATCGTAGCAGCGCTGGATTTCGCGCTCGTCGTCGGTGGTGGTCAGCACCACCACGGGCGTACGGCGGGTGTGGGGATTGTTCTTGACCTTTTCCAGGATCGACACGCCCGTCATGTCGGGCAGGTTGAGATCGAGCAGCATCAGCATCATGCGGCCGGCGCTGGCAAGCCCCGAGCCGTCCGGGCCCAGCAGGTAGCCCAGCGCCTCGGTGCCGCTGGCGAAGGCGACGATCTCATTGGCGACGCCCGCCCGGCGGATATTCTTCTCGATGAGGCGGGCATGGCCTTCATCATCCTCGATCATGATGATGGTAACCGGTCTGGCGTTATTCATGTCTCAGTCCTGACAATGGTTCTGACATCCAACGGCAGAAGGATGGAAAAGGTTGTGCCTTCGCCCAGGGCGGAGGCCAGGGTGATGTCGCCGCCAAGGCTGCGCACCAGGGTACGGACATGGGCAAGGCCGATGCCCTCGCCGGGTTTGTCCTGCTGGCCCGAGCGGCGGAAAAGATCGAAAACACGCTGATGGTCTTCGGGGGCGATACCGCGGCCATTATCGGCGATATCGATGCGCACCTGCCCGCCCGCAACCGGCGCCACAACGATGTCCACCGCGAGCGGGCGCCCGCTCGCATGATATTTGACGGCATTGTCGAGCAGATTGCCCACCACCTGCTCGAGCGAAAGGCGGTCGGAGACAATGGCCGGCACGCCGACCGAAAGGCTCGACATGCCGTCCGCCGCCTGAATCTGGTGCTGGATGGTGGCAAGATTGGCCTCCAGCAGAGACTTCAGGTCGACGGTCTCGGGCTTGAGCGGGCGCTTGCCCTCGCGTGAAATCTTGAGGATGGCGTTGATGAGTCCGTCCATCTTGCGCGTGGAAGAGCGGATGAAGCCGATGGCCTCGGGCATGTCCTCCTGGGCGGCGGTGCGCGCAGCCTGGATTTCCTGCTCGCTCAGCGGGTTGCCGTCGGCCAGGACATAGGCCTGGATGGCCTTCATGGTTTCGTCCAGCTCGCTGGTGAAGCCCATGATGTTGACCAGCGGCGCCCGCAGGTCGTGGGTGACGATATAGGCGAAGCGCTGCACTTCCTCATTGGCGCTCATCAGCGCCTGGGTGCGCTCCTTCACCCGCTGCTCCAGCCCGCTGTTGAGCGCTTCCACCTCGGCCCGCGCCATCAGAAGGTCGCGGGTATAGTTGAGCGCCGTCCACACCGAGCCGCCGATGACCAGGATGATGAGAATGCCGGCGACGATGGTGACGTAGCGCAGCGTATCGGCGCTGGTCCGCTGGTCCTGCACGCCCAGGATCAGCTCGTCGTCGGCATTGCTGATGATCTCGACGAAGAGACTGCGCGCCTCCTCCATGATCTGGCGGCCCTGATCGGTCTCCACCAGCGCCAGGGCTTCGGCCTCCCGCCCCTCGCGCACCAGGGTGATGGTCTGCTCCAGCTCCGAGAGCTTGTTGCCCAGGGCCGGCGCCAGGGCCTCGACGCGGTCCCGATAGGCGGGCAGGTCGGTCACCGCCTGGGTGAGCTGGCCATAATAGGGCAGGATGCGCTCGCGCGCGGCGTTGTAGGGGACCAGATAGGCTTCGTCCTGGGTGAGGAGGAAACCGCGCTGGCTCGATTCCATCTCCTGCAGGGCAATGCGCAGATTATTG
>NZ_JAUCDN010000029.1:0-18033 GCF_034675085.1 Devosia sp. | reverse complement strand
TCAACATGCGCTATCTCGAAAAAGGCCAGCTCCATGTCGACCTGATGGGGCGCGGCTATGCCTGGCTCGATACCGGCACGCCCGACAGCCTGCTGGAAGCGGCCCAGTTCGTCGCCACCATCGAGCGCCGCCAGGGCATCAAGGTCAACTGTCCCGAGGAAGTGGCCTATCGCATGGGCTTCATTTCGGACCGGCAGCTTGAAGGTCTGGCCGAAGCCCTGAAGAAAAGTCCCTACGGCCAGTATCTTCGCGGCCTTCTCGAAGGGCGCTGACACGGCCGCCGCATGAAATCCCTTCGCATCCTCGGCATTCGCGGCATTCCCGCCGCCCATGGCGGTTTCGAGACCTTCGTCGCCCAGCTCGCCCCCTATCTGCGCGACCATGGCTGGAAGGTGAGCGTCTATTGCCAGCTCGACCCGGATGAAGATGGCGCCGTGCCGCCCGATTTCGAGGATGACTGGCAGGGCATTCACCGCATCCATCTGGGCGTGCGCCGGGGCGGCTCGGTGGGCAGCATGCTGTTCGACTGGCGCTGCGTCATGCATGCGCTGGGGCGTCCCGGGCTCAATCTCGTGCTGGGCTATAACACCGCCATCTTCACCATTCTGCTGCGCCTGCGCGGGCACAAGGTGGTGATGAACATGGACGGGGTGGAATGGAAGCGCGCCAAATGGCCCCTGCCGGTCAAGGCCTGGTTCTATTTCAATGAATTCATCGGGGTGAATTCGGCCGTCCTGCCCATCGCCGACCATCCCGAAATCGCCCGCCACCTGCGCCGCCACGGGCCGCGCCGGGCCCATGTCATTCCCTATGGCGCCGATGCCGTGGTCGAGGCCCCCGCCGCCGATCTCGCTCCCTATGGGCTGGCGCCGCGAAGCTATTACGTCTCCATCGCCCGGATCGAGCCGGAAAATTCCATCCTCGAAATCGTGCGGGGCTTCTCGGCGGCGCCGCGCACCGAAAAGCTGGTGGTGCTGGGGCGGCTCGACCCCACCAATGCCTATCACCGCGCCGTGCGCGCCGCCGCCTCCGAGCAGGTGCGGTTCACCGGCGCCATCTATGACCGGCCGGTGGTCGATGCGCTGCGCTTCCACGCACTGGCCTATGTGCATGGCCACCAGGTGGGCGGCACCAATCCCTCGCTGGTGGAGGCGATGGCCGCCGGCAACGCCATCCTCGCCCATGACAATCGCTTCAACCGCTGGGTGACCGGGGAGAACCAGCATTTCTTCGCCTGCGAAAACAGCCTGGCCGCGCTGTTCGACGCCATCGGCGAGGGCGGGATCGATCTCGATGCCAGCCGCGAGGCGGCGCGGGCCCGCCATGCCGCCCAGTTCACCACCCAGGGCGTCAACGAAACCTATGCCGCCCTGCTGGCGAGACTGCTGTGACCGGGGCGGCGCCGACCCTTTTGTGCGTGCATCAGGGCTACGAGCTCTACGGCTCGGACCGCACCTTCATCAGCGCGCTCAAGGGGTTTCGCGCCCGCTTTGCGCATCTGCGCCTGCTCGTCGTGCTGCCGCAGGCCGGGCCGCTCTCGGCCGAGCTGGAGCGGCTGGGCTTTTGCGTCGAAATCCGACCGCTCTGGGTGGCCCGCCGCACCGAAGGCCCGCTGCGCCTGCTCGCCCGGATGCTGCAGTTTCCGCAGGCCGTGCTGCGGGCGCGGCGCCATATCGCGGCCGCCGCCCTCACCTATATCAACACCTCGGTGATTTTCGATTATGCCCTGGCCGCCCGGCTGAGCTGTCGCCCGGTGCTGCTGCATGTCCATGAAATTCCCACCGGGCTGGCCATGCGGCTTATCCGCCTGGTCCTGGCGCTGTCGGGCGCAAGGCTGGTCTATAATTCGCAGGCCACGGGCGATGCCTTCGGCCTCGACGGCGCGGTGGTGCTCAACGGCATTCCCGATCCAGGCCCGCCCCCGGCGGCGCCGGCCAGCGACGGCATCCTCAACATCCTGATGATCGGGCGGATCAACGACTGGAAGGGGCAGGACCTGCTGGTCGAGGCGGTAGCGGCCCTGCCCGCCGGCACAAGGGGTAAGATGCGGCTGCGCTTCGCCGGCTCGGCCTTTGCCGGCAACGCCTCCGAAACCCGCCTTCTCGCCCAGGTGCAGGAAAAGCAGCTCGGCGAGATCACCCGCCTCGATGGTTTCGTCGATGACCCCGCCCCGCTTTACCGCTGGGCCGACATCGTCGCCGTGCCCTCGCGCAAGCCCGAACCCTTCGGGCTGGTGGCGGTGGAGGCCATGGCCCATGGCAAGCCGGTGCTCGCCGCCGCCCATGGCGGGCTTACCGAAATCATCGAGGACGGGGAAACCGGCTGGCTGGTGCCCCCCAACGACGCCCCGGCGCTGGCCAAGCGCCTCGCCGCGCTGGCCGAGGCCGGCGAACAGGCCCACGAAATGGGCATAAAGGGTCGCATGCGGTTCGAAAACGCCTTTTCCGAGAGCCGCTACCAAGACCGGCTCTGCGATGAGCTGGGCGCGCTTCTCGGCCCCGAGCCGGCCCTCTGCACAATGGGGGAGGACGCGTAATGGCGACGATCAGCGTCATCATCAAGGCCCTCAATGAAGAGGCCCATATCCGGCGCTGCATCGAATCGATCCTGCCGCTGCGCGCCAGTCATGACGTGCAGATCATCCTTGCCGACAGCCTTTCCACCGACAACACCATTGCCTATGCGGCGGACTATCCCATCGACATCGTCCAGCTTCGCAATCCGGCCGAGCGCTCCTGCGGCATCGGCGCCCAGCTCGGCTTCCAGCACAGCATTGGCGATTACCTCTATATCATCGATGGCGACATGGAGCTGTTCCCCGGCTTCATCGACGAAGCCCTGGCCCAGTTCGCCCTCGATCCCAAACTGGCCGGCATCGGCGGGCTGGTGGAGGAGCATGGCGCGGGCAATTACGAATTCGAGCGCCGCGCCGCCATGAATGACGGGCTGGTTCCCGGGGGGGTGGAGGCGCTCGACATGGGCGGGCTCTACCGGCGGACGGCGCTTGTCGAGGTCGGCTATTTCACCAATCGCAACCTGCATTCCTATGAGGAAAAGGAGTTGGGGTTCCGGCTGGGGGCTGCGGGCTTTACTCTCAAGCGGCTGCCGGTCTGGGCGGTGCGCCACCACGGCAAGACCAGCTCGACCGGCGCCCTGCTGGCCAGCCGCTGGACATCGCGGCATTTCCAGGGATCGGGGGAATTGCTGCGCTCGGCCATCGGCACGCCCTATCTGGGCAGAGTGGCAAGGCTGTTCTGGCGCCTGCTGCTGATCGCGGCGAGCTACGGACTGGCCCTTGTCGGTCTGATCCTGCTCAGCCCGCTTCTGCTCCTGCTGGCCCTTGGCTTTCACCTGCTCGTGGCGGCCTATCTGCTGGTGCGCGAGCGCGATGGCAAGCGGGCCGCCATCGGCTATATCAATCTCAACATCCTCACCCTAGCCATGCTTGGCGGCCTGCTGAGCCGGCCCCGGGACCCGGCGGCGCCGATCGAGGACATCACCGTCAAGACATATGGCCATGACCCAAGATCCTGACCGCTATACCACCCAATTCCTCGATCTGAAGCCCGCCGGCCCCGCCCGGCGGCTTGCCCGGCGCATCAGGCGGGCGCTTACCGGGCCGGAGATCCCGCCCTGGCCGCAAGAACCCTACGCCACGGTGGAGCTGACCTATTGGCGTCCCGCCAGGAGAGTCAATTTCGGGGACGAGTTGTCCCGCGCCATCGTCGGGTTGATGCTGGCGCGGCGGGGCTTGACCATGCAGGACGAGACCGCCCGGCCCCGGCAGATGCTGGCCATAGGCTCCATAATGCAATTCGCCCGGGACAATGCGGTGATCTGGGGAAGCGGCGTCAATGGCAACCAGCCCGAATGGGCCCACCGGTTCAGCACGCTCGACGTGCGCGCGGTCCGGGGGCCCTATACCCGCCATTATCTGATGGGCAAGGGCATCGCGGTTCCCGAAGTCTATGGCGATCCAGGCCTGCTGACCCCGCTTCTCACCGGGGATCGCTTTCGCCCCAGCGGCGAATTCGAGGTCGGTTTCGTGCCCAATACCCATGACTTTGCGGACCACGCCGCCGATTGCCCGATCCCGGTCATCGACCCGCGCCGGCCCTGGAACAGCGTGGTCGCCGATATCGTGCGCTATCGGCGGATCGTGGCCAGCTCGCTGCACGGCCTGGTGCTGGCGGAAGCCTTCGGCATTCCCGCCCGCTATGTGCGGGTGAGCGAGCGCGAAGGGCTGGTGAAATATAGCGACTATTACGCTGGCACCGGACGCGAGCGCTATGATTTCGCCCGCTCGGTTCCCCAGGCCCTGGAGATGGGCCCTGCGCCCCTGCCCGATCTCAACCTGGAGCCGCTGCTGGCCGCATTTCCCTATGATCTTTGGAGGCAATAGCGCTGGCGGGCCGCAAGGCGGGCATGGTGTCGAGCATATTGCCATAGGCGAACCAGCAGGCCGAGCCGAACAGGATCGTCCATTCCAGGGTAAAATAGTTCATCGGCCACGGATTCACCATGGAGCCGAGCAGGAAGCAGCCCAGCGCGATGGGAACGAACCGCTGGTCCTGCGGCAGGGCGCGCCCGATGCGGATGAAGCCCACCGCCAGGCGAAAGGAAATGAGCAGCACCAGCATGAGGCCGATCCAGCCAAACTGGGTGAGGGCGCTGACAATGCCGGTATCGGCGATCATATATCCCCAATAGCCATTGCCGATGCGCCAGGCCTGGGCGAAGAAATTGCTGGCATCGTCGCCATTGGACAGGACCCCGAAGCCGAAGCCGTAAGTTTCGGTCCATTTCGACATGTAAAAATCGATGGCCTGGAACCTTATGCTGATATTGCCGTCGACGATGTAATCGTCTGAGGTGACGAGCCTTTCCAGGATGTCCCTGGCCAGGAATATGACCAGCGGCAGGCCGACAAACAGCCCCGCAAGCCCCACCTTGAGCACCCGCATGGGGCGCAGCCGGGCAAAAAGGACGAAAAAGAGCAAGGCCAGGCTGGTGGTCAGCATGCTTTGCCGGCTTTCCGAAATACCGAACAGCACCAAGACGTTGAGCGCCAGCACCAGGAGCGCCAGAACGGCCTTGCGGTCCATTTTCCAGCGCAGGAACAGCCAGGCGCTGAGAAGAACGATGGAAAAACCGGTTTCCACCCGCATCAGGAACATGCGCCGCACGCCGCGGCTGTTGATCGAGCCGCGCGCGAATTGATCGAATTGCGGCAGGCGCAGCATCTGGTCGGCCAGCGAAATGACCGAACACAGGGTCGCGGCGACAAGCATGCCGAAAACGATGTCGCGCCAGCTGATCCTGAGGCTGACAAACAGATAGCCGATCAGCAGCGGCAACAGCATATATTGGGCAAACAGCCACTCGCGCGGCGGCAGGCCATGCACGAGGCCGCTATAGATGACGGTGACCGCCACGCAATAAAGGAAGAACCAGCTCGACCCCAGCCGCGCCCGCGAAATTTTGGGGCGGACGATGAAGCGCATCGCGCTCAGCCCCACCCCCACCAGCACCAGGGCCCCCACGGCATACCGGCCCAGGCTGATGGGCAGGCCGATCACGGCTGGAACGACCCCTTCCCAGCTCAGGAACAGCAGGGCGACGAAAAGCACCCGCCGCCAGTCGAGCGGCGGCATGTCCATGCTGGTTTCCCTGTCGATGTCGTCCGCCATATGGAACCCGGTTTTCCCCTCGCTCCGATCCTATTCGGCCATCGTCAATAATTTGTCTTTCCCACGGCCGGAAAGCCCTGCCGCCAGCGCCGTGCCGATCAGCGCCCCGCCCCCGGCCAACGCCCGGGGCCAGTCGCCCGGCAGCGCCAGCGCCAGCGCGAGGCCGGCAGCGGGCAGGATCAGCCAGGCGATGTCGCGCGCGCCCAGCACCACGATCCCCTCCCGTCCCAGCATCCAGGCCATCAGCGGATTGAACAGCAGCGCCGAGGCCAGCATGGCCAGCGGCAGGGCGTGGATGCCGATCCAGGGCGCCAGGAGCCAGGAAAGCGCCACGATCAACCCGACCGAGAGCAGCGCCACCATGGAGCTGAAACCGGCGCGGCCGATCATCTTGAGGACCGCGTCAGTGCCGGAAAAGATGCTGCGCACCACGGCGGGCGCCGCCAGCGCCAGAAGGATCGGCAAGGCGCCGCTGAAATCGCCGAAAAGCGGCAGGCCCAGCGGCGCTCCCAGAAGGATGAAGCCGGTGGGCAGGCAGACCAGCAGGATCGACTGCCGCTTGAGCCGGGCCAGCGCGGCATTGAGCCCGGCAATATCGCCCCGCTGGTGCAGGGTGCCGGCCAGGGGCGCGAAGCCGCGGATGAGGATATATTGCAGGAAGGGGAAATAAGTGGCCAGCCGCGAGGCCAGCGCATAATCGGCCGCGATGGTGGAAGAGAACAGGGCCCCCACGATCAGCATGTCCACACCCTGCAATTGCTGGGTGGCCATGGGGTAGATGGTGAACCAGCCGGCATAGCGCAGGTCCGCGCCGCTCAGCGGCTCGAAACCCGGCCAGCGGCCCGAGAACAGCCGCAGGCTGTCGGCGGCCCAGGGCAGGGCCAGCGACAGCCAGAGCACATGGGCGATGGCGATATCGGGCAGCGCCCAGAGCGCGACGAGCGGAAACCCCACCAGCCGCAGCCCATTGGGCACCACTTCGGTCAAAAGGATCGAAGCGGTGATGCGCGAGCGGCTGTCATAGGAGCCGGCGGTGACCAGATTCATGGTGCCGAACAGGATCATCGGCGCCATATGCAGGAGCCAGGGCGCCATGTCGGGCTTGGAAAAAACCGCCGCGATAGGCGCCGCCAGAAGCGCCGCGCCTCCCGCGATCGCTCCGGACAGCACCAGCCCAAGAAGGCTCACGCTGCGCAGCAGCCTGGCATCCAGCCCCGGATCGCCCGATTGCCGCCCGACGCGGAACAGCAGCAGATTGCCCAGCCCGGTGCCCAGGCCCAGGCTGACCAGCCGGTAGAGGGTGAAAACGATCATGGCCTCGCCGAATGCCGCCTTGGGCAGCATCCAGCTCATCACCAGCAGCACCACGAGCTGCGACACCAGGGCGAAGACCCTGGCCGCCGACCCCAGCACGACGAGGCGCCCCGCGCCGGAAAGGCGCGACAGCGGGCGGGCAAAGGCGGAAATCGGGTCGGACACGGCGGACGCGCAGCCTCTTGTCGACACCAGTGTCGATGCCGGTTTGTCCCATAGCGGCAAGAAGAGGACAAGCAGCGGCGGTCCCCCGCTGCCGTTAGGGTTAGCGGCCGCCCGCAATCGGGGCGGCCGGTTTCAGGGCGTTGCCACCAGCCGGGCGATCACCGGTTTTGCGAAAGACGCCGGAAGCGGCGCCGCCAGCGACAGCGACTGGCTGGTGCCGTCGGAAAAAACCGCCGTCAGCGTGCCGCTTGTCGGCGCATCGGGCAGCACCAGCTGCTCGGCGGGACGGCTGGCGGGCGTCACCCCCGAAATCATGAGCGAGCTGGCCGCGCCCAGTTCGAGCTGGGTCATCCAGTGGCCATATTGCCCCCCCATGCCCGGTCCCGACCCCAGATCGGCCCGCGTCGTGCTGCCATCCGCCGCCGCCGAGGTCAGGCTGATATTGAGCTGGGTGCCCGGGGCGACGAAGCTCTGGGTGATGGCGATATAGCCATCGGCCAGTTGCTCGATCTTCTGGGAGAGATGCCCGAAACCGCCGGCGGTCTGGGAAACGCTGCCGGCGGCGGCAGTGGACAGATTGTACCAGCATAGAGTGGCACCGGCGAAGGACGCATCGCCCACCGTCACGCGCATCCAGTCGAAATTACCCCGCCTGACGATGCGGGTGAGGCTGTAGGTGGCGCCCTGGGTGATGCTCATGGGCTGGCGCGACAGGGCTGCGCCGCCCCCGGTCTCGGTGATCAGCCAGGCGCCATCCGCGCCGGCGGGGTCGGCAAGACCCGAAGCCAGCGTGATGGAATTGCGAAACCAGGCCGCCTGGCTCGGATCGGCCGCATAGGTGCACAGATTGCTGCCCGCATCCTCCACCAGCAGCCCCGCTTCGGTGAGGGACGCGGTGTTGGCCCCGACCGCCTCGAACCGGCCCTGGCCATTGCGCACCAGCTTGCCGCCGGCGCGGGATATGCCGAAGCTGGAGGCAAAATCGGCGGGGAGGCCGGCAAGCATGGCGCGGCGCTGCACGAAATCCACGGCCCAGACCGCATCGGGGGGCCACCAGGCAAGAGGCGGTGGCAGGGCCCAGAGCGAAATACCCAGCATCACACCAGCCCCACGACATTGCTCGCCGTGGTGCCGCTGGCCTTCAGCCGGCGCACGCGCAGCGGCAGGATGGTTCCGCTGGCGACGCCGGCGAAGCTGAGTTCGGCGCCCGAGGCGAGGATGACGGCAACGGCTCCGGCGCCCCCGACATAGAGCGCCCGCGTCACCTCGGGCAGATCGGCGCTGTTGGACGGGGTTGCGGCAAAGCCGTGCTGCGCCGGCGATTCAAGGCCGGAAACATAATCTGCGTATCGGTCGGTCATGGCTGCTCCAGAGGTAAGATCTCAGGCAGCATAGGCCGGGCCGGAAGGGGCGGGGATAAGTCCGCCTCAGGTGACTTCCGCGTAATATTGCCCGTATTTGCGCATATAGGAGGCGCGCGAGGCATCCTGCTGGTTGAGCACGGCGAGGATGGGCGTGGAGGCCAGCTTGGCCTCGCTCAGGGCGGCAACGGCCTGGCGCGCATCGATTTGCGAGGTGCTGGCCCAGCGGGCGACGAAAATGATCGCATCGACCAGCGGGGCGACATAGAGCCCATCGACCACCGGCCCGATGGGCGGCGTGTCGATGACGACCACGTCATAGGTCTTGCGCGCCGCCTTGAGCAGCTTGTTGAAATAGGGGCTGGTCAGCAGCTGGTCGGTGGGCAATTCGCTGTGGCGCGCGCCGGCGACCACTTCCACCTTGGTCAGCGGATCCTGGGTGAGAAGATTGCCGACGCCGGTGCTCTCCGCCGCTTCGAGCACCTGGTGCAGCCCCAGCTCGGGATGGATGCCCAGATGGCGATGCAGGCTCGGCTTGCGCAGGTCGCAGTCGATCAGCAGCACGCTCTTGCCCGCCAGCACATAGGACCGGGCCAGCGCCAGGGCCAGCGTGGTCTTGCCCTCGCTGGGCGCGGTGGAGCTCACCATGATGATGGAGCTTTCATGCTCGCCCTCAGCCGCCGGCCGGTCGCGGGCGATGGCCTGGTCCAGCGTGGCCCGCAGGCGCCGCACCGATTCGGAAAACACCGAAAGCGGCGCATTGACGATCACATCCGCCAGGCTTTCCCGCTCGGACTTGGCCCGCTGGCGCGGAATGGCGCTGGCGATGCGCAGCTTGAGCACCGAGGACAGCTGCGCCTCGCTGGTGAAGCCGCCGATGAAATTCTCGTAGAGAACGGCCAGGGCAACGCCCAGGCCCAGCGCCGCCACGCCGGCAATGGCCATGAACAGGGCGACGCTGGGAAAGGTCGGAAATTCCGGCGCCAGCGCCGCCGAGACGATGCGGCTGTCGGCGATTTGCAGATCGGCCTGGGTCTCCAGCTCGCGGGTGCGTTCGAGCAGCGTTTCATATTGCGAGCGGGCAAGCTGGGCGTTCTGCTGCAATTCGAACAATTCGGTGACGATGCTGGTGGGCAGATCGCCCTGCAGGACGGAGTGTCGCAGCTCGCCGCGCAGTTCCGCTTCCTGGTTCTGCACCTGCGAGACCTGCTGGCGCAGGCTGCTCACCTCGCGGGCCGCTTCCTGTTGCAGGCGCTCCTCGATACCGGCCAGTTGCGACTGCAACTCCGAGGCGGTGGGGTTGGCCGAAGAACCGTCCTGCAATTGCTCGGCAAGCGCGGCGCGCTGCAGATCGAGTTCGCGCACCGCCTCCGACTGGCTGTCGCGCACCACGGCGCTCAGATTGTCAGCGTCGAGGCTGGTCTGGATGGAGCTGGCCAATTGCGACTGCCGGCTGCGCAGTCGGGCGAGGCTGTCGAGCTGGCTTTGCAGCGAAGCCAGGTCGGCGCGCCCGGTTTCCATGGTGATGCGCGCGATATTCTGGCCGATAAAATTGTCGAACGAGCCTTCCGTGGAGACGATGGCCGCCCGCGCCTGATCGATCCGCGCCTGCAGGATGTCGCGCGAGGCCAGGGTGTTGTCGACCTTGGAGGAGACCTGGTTCTGGATATAGGCTTCGGCCACGGCATTGGCGAGCTGGGCGGCGCGCTCGGGGCTTTCCGAACGGGCCTGCACGGCGATGAGATAGGTCAGGCCCCGGCGCTGGATCGAGATGACATTGCGCAGATTGCTCAGCGCCTGGTTGAGCGCATCCTGCGGGGAAGCCTCCCGCCTGGCCACGAGGCCGAAAAGCGAGAGGATGCGGTCGCGCAGGGTGAGGCGCACTTCTGGCGCTTCGGCACCGGCGAGCCCCATCTGCTCCACCACCCTCAGCAGCACATTGTCGGAGCGCAGGATTTCCACTTCGCTGTCGATGCGCGCGCTGTCGCTGCCGGTGCTGGCCAGTTGCGCATTGGGATCGAGCAGATTCTTGCGCGTTGGGTCCACCAGGATCAGCGCCGAGGTCGTATAGGTCGGGGTGAGGGAAAAGGTCACCACACCCGCCAGCGTCACCACCACCACGAAGGTAATGGCGATCAGCCGGAACTGTCTGCGCAGCAGCCCAAAGACACCGCGGAGATCGATCTCGGTTTCGTCCATGAAACAGTCCTTTGGTGAAGGGCGGCGCCCGTTATGCCTCAGGTGGGTAAAATGGACAAACTCCATTCACCCGCCCCGATCAGCCTTATCCCCGGGTGGTTAAGATGGCTTGCACGCCCGAAGGGCCGAGGCGCGCGCCCGACAGCACGCCGGTGGCGAAGGCGCCCGTATCCAGGCAAAGCCGATGGGGAGTGCGCACCACTTCAGGGCCGGGCGTATGACCATGGATGACGAAACCGGGCAGGCCGGCATCGGCACCCAGAAACGGCTCGCGGATCCACAGCAGGTCCTGCTCGCCCTGGCGCTCCAGAGGCACCCCCGGCCGCAGCCCCGCATGCACGAACACCATGCCGGGCAGCGTCAGCAGCGCCGGCAGGCCGGCGAGGAAATCCAGATGCGTCTCCGGAATATAGGCGGCCAGCATGTCCCTGCGCCGGCGGGCGGGCAGCCCGAGCAGCGTCGCGCTCGGCAACCCATAGGAGGCCAGCGTCTCCAGCCCGCCGAAATCGGGCCAGCGCGAGCCGGTTCGCGGATCGCCCAGAAAATCGAGGAACATCTCCTCATGATTGCCCGCCAGGCATATCCGCCTGATGCCGGGCGGGGGCGGCGCAATCAGATGGTCCAGCACCTGGGCCGAGGCGGGGCCGCGATCGATGTAGTCGCCCAGCATGACGATCCAGCTTTCCCCGGCGCGCCCGGCGGAATCCGCGACGATAGCCGCTTCCAGTTCGAGCAATTGGGCCAGACATCCATGTACGTCGCCGATGGCATAGACCGCCTCCGGCCAGTGATCGGCCGAAATCCGCGGGCGGGGCGCCTTCTGCGCCGGACGGAAGAGAGAAAGGAGCGAAAAGCCCATGCCGGTCCTCCTGGAGCGTTTCCAGCAAAAGTGGAAACGGTTTTGCGGTTCGCAAACGCGATAAAACAAACTGCTAAAGCGTATGCAGCGAATCTGGAAGATCGCGCCGCGCTCTAGGCGTCTCGCTCGCCACCGCGGCCAGCCCGGAGGCGACGATCAGCAGCAGCACGAACATATTGGCCTCGATCTCGAGGCTGAAATCGACCAGCGAATGGGTGGCGGCCACCATCAGGGCGCCCAGCGCCGCCGTGGGCGCCGCCCAGTTGCGCGGCCGGCGCAGCAGCCCCCGCACCAGCACGGCCGCAAGCGCGAACAGCGCCAGGACGGGCAGGCTTCCGACCACCAGCCCCAGTTCGCTCCAGAGCGTAAGATAGGTGCTGTGCGCCTTGTCCCAGACATAATGGAAGCTCACCGGCTCCTGGTGGACGCGGGGAAAGGCCAGCTCGAACGCGCCTCCGCCAAAGCCCAGGAAGGGCCGTTGAAGGACCAGCTCCCACACCTGCGCGTAAAGGTCCGAGCGCTGCATCGCCGCCGCTTCGCTGTCGCCGAGCCGGTCCATCAGCGCGTCTCCGAAGAGGACCAACCCGCTCGCCAGCGCCGCCGCCATGGCCCCGACAATGCCCAGCGCCGCCATGCGCGATGCCGTGGCGCGCAGCAGCGCCACCGTGACGATGCTGGCCGAGCCGAGAAGCGTTGCCATCAGCCCCATGCGGGACTGGGTGGCGATCACGGTGGACACCAGCAGCAGATAGAGCATGGCATGGAGCATGATGCTGCTCATGCCCCCCGGCACCATGCCGTCATTGCGATGCCGCTCCACCTGCGCCACCACGTGGCGGCAGAGCTGGGCCAGCGCCAGCATGGCGCCGAAAGCAAGGAAGGTGGCAAAGGAATTGCGGTTGACGAAGGGGCCGGTGGCCGAGCCCTGATAGGCGGTCTTGGGCAGGCCCAGAAGCGTATCTCCAGCCTGCAACGCAAAGATCGCCCCCACGGCATAAAAGGCGATGCCGATCAGCATCGCCCGGCCCATCAGGCGATTGCGGCCATCATTGACCATGCTTTGCAGCGCCAGAAAGAAGAAGACGCCATAGCCGAGCTGACGCATCAGCATCAGCATTGTCGCGTCGCCGGCAATGGAGATCGTCTCGCCCGGCGCGGCCTCCGCTCCCAGCAGGCCCGGCGGAAGCAGCCAAGCGATGGGCAGCATCTGCACCACCAGAAACAGGCATGTAGCGAGGAACAGCCCGATGCCGGGGCCGATCGCTGCCAGCGGAAACCGCAGGACACCGCCGATCCGGGCCAGCGCCATCACATAGGCAAGCCCGGCCCCGCCCAGCAGCATGGCGAAGAAGGCCCAGGAGATGGGATGCACGCTGCCAAAGGGCAATGGCGCAACGAGGGCGACCGCCATGACCAGCAGGCCCGCCGCAGTATTGATGGCCGACTGGCCGGCCGGACTGCGGCCGGTTCGGACGGAGGCGACGCTGCGCAGCGCGATCGGGTCCATCACATGCCGCCCCGGGTCATCAGGCCGCTCAGGCCATCGAGGAAAGTTTTCTGCGTGGCTTCGGGCAGGCTCGCCAAAGCCTCGGTCATATAGGGTCTGAAGGCGGGATCGGTGACGAAGCGCTGGGCCAGGGCCCACATATCGGCCTGGTCTCCGGCCAGCGCCGCAAGATCGGCGAGGTAACCCGCCTTCGCCGCGCCATCGATGCGCGCCTCATGCCCGCCGACGACGCCGACACGGAGCCGGGCCAGCCATGTTTCGCGCGGCGCGGCGTTATAGCTGTTTGCCAGATAAAGGTTTGCCTCCGCGGGCCCTTCCTGCGCCAGCATGCCGGCCGCCGCCACCGTCCAGGCCAGGGCATTGCCGCTGTTTCTCTGCGCCACCGTCAGGGCGATCCGGGTGCACAGGGCCGGGATGGACGCCATCGTCTCGGCGCCGACAAACCGCGCCTCCAGCGAATTTTCGGCCCGCAGGCCATATTCGCAATCCATCAGCAGCGCGCGCTGGCGCATCGGGGAAAACCCCACGCCCTGCCGGTCGAGATCGATATCGGCCAGCCGGCTCAGCGCCGGGCCCTGCACGCGGGGAGCGGAGCGGAACTCGGCCATGCCGACCCAGCCCCCCAGCGCTAGCGCAGTCAGGGCCATCAGGCCCGCCAGGGCCAGCTCAAACCCCTGTTTCATGAATTGCTGCAACTCCCGGTGAGGCCGGCCCCGACCTCAGGACTGGCCCCAAGGCCAGCATCGCAAATGCGAACGCCGGGGCGCAAGGCCCCGGCGTCGATATGGTATCCGCCCGCCTAGAGGATAAAATCGTCGGCGGTCAGCACATGCTCGCCCAGGATCTCGATCTGGAACTCGCGGTGATTGTCCCCATCGGCGCTGGCGATCACATAGGTGCGGCCAGCCAGGATGAAGCTGCGGACATGCCCGGCATCCACCGATTCCGAAATGCTGTTATCGCTGGAGAACTGGAACGTCTGATGGCCACCGGCCAGCGAGTCCGCGTCGATCGCCGACAGGTCGATCTTGTCGCCGGCATTCCAGTCCGCGATCACGTCGCGGGTGGCTGCACCGGCGACCGAGTCGTTGGTCGAGAGATAGACGAAGGTGTCGTTGCCGGCCCCGCCATAGAGGATATCCGTGCCGCCGCCGCCGGGGAGGAAGTCCTCGCCGATGCCGCCCGACAGGGTTTCCGAAGCGGCGGTGCCCACGATGTGCAGCGGAGCGCCCGGACCGTCCAGGCCGATGAAGTCGTCGGCCGTCAGGTGGATGGTGCCGCGCAGCACGATCTGGAAGTCCGCATTATTATCGTTGTCGACGCCACCGGTGATGTAGGTGTTGCCGCCGGCATGATAATATTTCAGCTTCCCGGCCGCCGCTTCCAGGGTCGCATCGCCGAAGCCGACGAGTTCGAAGCTCTGATGGCCCGCCGCGACGATATTGGCATCGAGCTGGCTGAGGTCGATCTTGTCCTCGCCCTGCTTGAAGTCCACGATCGTGTCGCGATTGGCCGCGCCGGCGCCGCTTTCGAGGTGGCTGGTATAGATGAACACATCCGCGCCCGCACCGCCCGAAAGCGTATCCTGGCCCAGGCCGCCGAAGATATGGTCGTCGCCATCGAGGCCATAGATCCAGTCATTGCCATCGGTGCCGTTCAGGGCGGCATCGTCGCCATTGGTGCCGATATTGCGCAGCCCGACGAAATTGGCCGGCGTCAGAGTGTGATCGCCCTGAAGCTCGATCTGGAAGGTCTGACCATCGGTGGTCTGGCCCACGATATAAGTATTGCCGCCATAGAGGTAATACTTGATCTGGCCTTCACCCACATTGCGGTCGATAGAGCCCAGCCCGACGAAGTCGAACGTGCCGATCTGCGAGAGATCGATCAGCTCGTTGCTTTCGAAGTCGGTGATGACGTCGCGGCTCACCCCGGCCTCGCTGTCGCTGGCGCTGGTGAACACGAAGGTGTCCTGGCCCGAGCCGCCGGTGAGCACATCCCGGCCGGCGCCGCCGACAAGGATGTCGTCGCCCGAACCGCCATTGAGGATGTCGTTGCCGGCCCCGCCATAGAGGACGTCGTTGCCCGAGCCGCCATTGAGGGTGTCGTCGCCACCCTCGCCATGCAGCACGTCGTCGCCCGAGCCGCCATTGACGATGTCGTCGCCTTCCCCGGCGAAGACGATATCGTCGCCATTGCGGGCATTGATGACGTCGTCGCCGGCGCTGCCGGTGATGGTGTCGGCCAGGTTGGTGCCGGTGATGGTGTCGTCGTCCTCGGTGGCGACGATGACCTCATTGGCGCCATTGATGGTGATCGTGGCGGTGCGCGTCGCCGAATGCTCCGCCCCCGAGGCGTTGGTGTAGGTCACGGTGATGCTCACCGTGTCGCCATCGGACAGGTACTGGAACGCCGAATTGTCCAGCGTCAGCACGCCATTGCCATCCACCTGCAGATTGGCGCCGGAAGGGGCGTCGTGCGAGAGCAGGTGCACCGTGAGGTCGTCCCCCTCCGGATCGAAGCTGCCATCCAGCAGGTCGACCGAAATGGCATCGTCCTCGCTGAAGCCCGCCGTAATGTCGACCCCGAAGCTCGGCGCGTCATTATGGCCCTGGACGGTGATGGTCACGACGCGGACGGCCGTGCCGCCATTGCCGTCGCTGACGGTGACGGTGAAGCTCTCGAGCTTCTCGTCGCCATCGGTAAGGCTGTTGGCCTTGGCCTGGTCGAGCACATAGGTCCATTCGCCGGTATCGGCGTCGATGCTGAAGGTGCCATAGACGCCTTCGGTGGTGTCGGCAGACCAGGTCAGCGTGTCCCCTTCGACGTCTTCGGCCACGATCTGGCCGGAAACGCTGTCGGTGGCGTCGTCCTCGACGATGGTGCCGGCAAGATCGGCCGAGGTCACCACCGGCGCATCATTGGCGCCGGTCACCGTGAAGGTGACGGTGCCGGTATCCGAGGCGCCGTAATCGTCGGTGACGGTGAAGCTCACCACCACCTGGGCCGACTGGCCGATCCCCAGAGACTGATAGGCGCTCACCGTCGTATCGATGGTGATCTTGCCGTCGGCATCGACAGTGATGCCGGCAGCGGCAGCCGAAATCGGGGCCGCGCCATCGATGGAGACATCGCCAATGGCGAAGGCATCGGCGGTGAAGTGCGAGATCGGGGTATCGACATCGCTCACCAGCTCGGAAGGGATGGTGCCGAAATTGAGGCCCGAGACCACGCTGTCTTCGGCGAAGGGCGCCGTGACCACGAAGTTCTTGGCCACCGGCGCGTCATTATGGCCCTGCACGGTGATGGTCACGACGCGGGTGGCCGTGCCGCCATTACCATCGCTGACGGTCACGGTGAAGCTCTCGAGCTTCTCGTCGGCGCCGGTGAGGATGTTGGCCTTG
Organism: Devosia sp.; assembly: GCF_034675085.1. Lineage (GTDB taxonomy): Bacteria > Pseudomonadota > Alphaproteobacteria > Rhizobiales > Devosiaceae > Devosia. The sequence goes on along the minus strand of NZ_JAUCDN010000029.1, from coordinate 1,534 downwards.
GCCTGGTCGAGCACATAGGTCCATTCGCCGGTATCGGCGTCGATGCTGAAGGTGCCGTAAACGCCTTCGGTGGTGTCGGCGGACCAGGTCAGCGTGTCGCCATCGACGTCTTCGGCAAGGATCTGGCCCGAGATGGTGTCGGTGGCGTCGTCCTCGACGACGGTGCCGCCCAGATCGGCCGAGGTCACCTCCGGCGCGTCATTTGCGCCGTTGACGGTGATGGTGATGGTGACGGGAGCGGAATCCACCGTGCCGTCATTGGCCACGATGCTGAACACATCCGTTCCCGTATCGCCTTCGCCCAGAGCCCGGGTCGCCGCATTCGGCGTCAGCCGGTAGGACCAGGCGCCCGTGGCGCTGTCCAGCTCCAGCACGCCATAAAGCCCCACAAGCGTGTCGGCGCTCCAGCTCAGCGTGTCATGATCGGCATCGCTCGCCACCAGCTGCCCGCTGGCGCTGGGCACCAGCCCAAGGGCCACGTCCGCCGCATGCGCTGCGGCCTCGGCCGCCGCATTGCCGGGGACATCACCGCTGATCCAGGGACGATCCAGCAGCGGCAAAAGCCCTGCAGCAGCGATCTCGGCATGGATGTCCGTATCCGCCAGCGCGGTCGGCAGGTCGGTATGCTCGCCCGAGCGGGTGAAGCGATCCGTCAGCCCGCCTGCGTTCAAATTGCCCAGCAGATTGTCATGCAGGCTCTGCTCGCGGGTGATGTCTCCCGAACTATTCTCGCTGTATTTGACGATGGCATCGGTCAGCGGCGCATTGCCCGCCTGCAGGTAGTGGGCATATTCGATACCCAGCCGGATCGTCGCCGTGTTGTGCCCGATGTGGAAGTAATTGCTCCCGCTCGTATAGAAGGTGTCGAGGAAGTCCCACACCGCCAGGATGGCGTCGGCGCGGGTGCCGCCCTGCGGCGCCAGGTCGGCCTCGATGGCATCGAGCACCGCTCCGACATCGGCGCCCGCCGTGTTGAAGTCGCCCAGGACCGCATCCAGCATCGCCTGGATCGCCGGGGTCGGCGTATAGTTGGCGTCAGGACGGGTGCCGACGCCGGCATTGGTGAAATTGTCCAGGTCGCCCGAGACAAACACCGAACCCGTCGCATCCCCGGAAGTGATCACCGGCGCGTCGTTGACATTGGAGACGACGACGGTGAAAGCCGAGCTGTCCGAGGCGCCATGCGCATCGGTCGCAACCACGGCCACCGAGATGGTGCCGAAGTAATCGGCCGGCGGGGTATAGCTGAAGCTGTCGCCGGGAGCGACGGTGATGGTCTGGGAAGCCGGCGTCACTCCGCCCGGGCCCGCGCCATAGGTCAGGGTCAGGGTGATGGTGACCGCATCGCCATCGACATCGGAGATGGCCGCCGCCAGGATATCGGCAACCGAAGCCGAGCCGGCCGCGATTTCGGTATCTTCCACCGCATCGAACACCGCGCCATTGATCGCCGCATCGATGACCGGCGCGTCATTTGCACCGTTGACGGTGATGGTGATGGTGACGGGAGCGGAATCCACCGTGCCGTCATTGG
>NZ_JAUCDN010000028.1:0-18977 GCF_034675085.1 Devosia sp. | reverse complement strand
TTGACGATCTTGACCTTGCCGGCCATTTCGCTTGCCAGCTCGTCGAGCACGGGGGCGATCGCGCGGCAGGGCCCGCACCATTCCGCCCAGAAATCCACGAGAACGGGTTCCTTGGAATTGAGGACTTCCTCGCCGAAGGTGGCATCGGAAACGTGAGTGGTCATGGTGTATTGCCTTTGGATTGAAAAGCGGCGGCCTGTTTGCTCCCAAAGTTGGGAAGAGTCTAGCCCGGGTGCAAGCCCTGCTACCGCAAGATGAAGCCCTGCCTTGCCGCCACCAGCAGGTCCGGCGGCAGAAACATCAATGATTCCAGCTCTGTCCACAAAATGGCAGCGCGCACATCCTGCCCCGGGAACAGCTGACTTGCAACCAATGCATATAAACCGAGCTGGGTGAGATAGTTCCCCGTCACATCTTCCGGCCGCGCCGGCACAGACATGTCGGATTTATAGTCGACCACCACCACACCCGAATCGTCAATGACCAGACGGTCCATCCGCCCGGCCAGGCGAATATCTTCCCCATCCCGCCGCGCATCGAGCAGGAACGGCACCTCGGGGCGGCTGTTGGGGCCAAAAAATCCCGCCAGTTCCGGCCGCCTGAGGATGGAGAGAGCCTTGGCATGGAGCCTGTCGTGGCTGGCGGGCGCGTCGGGCAGCAGCGAAACCAGAGCCTTGCGGCCCACCTCGGCGCGCAGGGACGGTTCCATGCCGCCCAGGTGCTGGAGCAGGGCGTGTAAGGCAATACCCTCGCGGCGGGCGCTGTCGGCGTCGCGCACCTGCTCTGTCAGGCTGTCCAGCGCGGCCAGCGGCGCCGCGCCGCGATGCACCGAGGAGGGGGTGAGGATGGGCTGCTGCGCGGGGGCGGGAACCGGGGCCAGCTCCAGCGGCGCCAATGCGGCCACGGCGCTTTGCGTATCGCCGACCAAGGGTGAGGGAGCGGCGCGCTCGCGCGGATAGACCAGCGCCACCTCCTCTCCCTCCGTGCCGCTCAGGCTTTCGCCATGGGGGCGCAGCGCTGTTTCTATGGCTTCATACCATGTGCCGGAAAGCTGCTTCTGCGCCTCGGCGCCCGGCGTCAGCGCCCCGGTGACATAGAGCTCGTCCTCGGCCCGGGTCATGCCGACATAGAGCCGCCGCCAATATTCGGCGAAGATGTTGTCGTCGATCCTTTGCTTGATCGGCAGGGTGGGTTCCAGATGCCCCGCCTGCCCGCTGGCATGGACCAGCAGGGGACCGGGCGCATCGGGCAGCACATAGACCGGCTTGCCCACCATTTGCGGCCGAGGCTTCGTCGCGGCATCGGCCAGGATGACGATGGGCGCTTCCAAACCCTTGGCGCCATGGACGGTCATCACCCGCACCCCGCCGCCGCTTTCGGGCAGGTCGCGCTTGATGCTGCCCTGGCGCTGGCGCATGGCGACCAGAAAGCCTTGCAGGGAGGGCTGGCTGGTCTGCTCGTGGTCCAGCGCCAGGGCCAGAAGCTCGGCCAGCACGTCGTCCACCTCCATTCCCAGCCGGGCGTGGAAGCGCTTGAGCCCACCCTCGGCGTAAAGCACCTGGGCGAGAAATTCATAGGGCCGCTCGAAATCGAGTTCACCCCGCCAGCGCGCCAGCCTTTCATGCGCGGCGACGCAGCTCGCCACTTCGCAACGGGAGAGGGCCTGCCAGAGCGTCTCACCCTTTCCGCGCGGCTGGGCCAGGGCCAGAAGGTCATCCTCGTCGATATCGAATAGCGGCGAGCGCAGCAGGGCTGCCAGTTGCAGATCGTCCGCCGGGTTGAGCAGCACATCGCAGAGCGCCAGCATGTCCATGACGGCGATATGGCTGGTGACGCCCAGCCGGTCCGCGCCCGGCGTCGGCAGCCGCAGCGCCCGGAAGATTTCGTTGAACAGCGCCCCGCGCGATTGCACCAGGATCAGCACGTCATCGGCGCTCACCGCCCTTCCCCGGCCGGTGAGCGGGCGCCGGCTGCCGATCCAGGCGCCGATTTCGGCGGCGATGCGCTCGGCCACCTGGCGCGGCGCGGTCTTTTCGGTTTCGAGCGCCGTGGTGGGCCAGGCGCCATCGGCTGGCGCGCCTGCCGGCTGCTGCAGGGGCGGCCACAGGGTGACGCTGCCCCCCGTCATGGTGCGGGCGGTGTCGTGATGCACCGGCTCGGCCTCGAGCAGCGCCGCCTGGATGGCGGGGTTCGAGGCGACGAGATCCACCGCCTTGAGGATTTCGGGCAGGGTGCGGAAGCTGGTATGGAGCGGTACCCGGCTGAAGGGTTTTTCCGCCGCCGCCGATTTGTTTGCATAATCGCGTCCAGTGCTGCCGAACAGTTCCGGCTGTGCCCCCTGGAACGAATAGATCGACTGCTTCTGGTCGCCCACCGCAAACAGCGAGCGCGGGCGGACCACCGCCCCGGCGCCGGTGAAATATTCGGCCGTGATCGCCTCGACCACCCGCCACTGGGCGAGATTGGTGTCTTGGCTTTCATCCACCAGGATATGATCGATCCCTGCATCGAGCTTGTAGCGCACCCATTCGCCCGCCGCCGAGCGGGTGAACAGATCGGCCAGCCGTTCGATGAGGTCGTCGAAATCCAGTTTGGAGCGGGCGCGCTTGCTCGCCTCGTAGCGCCGGGCGATGGCCGCGACGATATCGAGGACGGCGTGGCTGCGGGCCACCAGCTCGGCCGCCGACAATTCCGCATTGAGCCGCGCCACCCGCTCCTGTTCATCCAAAAGCAGGGGCAGAAGATCGGGGCGCTGTTTCTGCTGGGCAGCATTGAGCAGGCTGGCGCGCGGTCCCTTGTCGGTGAAGAAAAGCCCGCGCAATTGAGCGGCCGAAACCGGCCCGGGCAGGCAGCGGGCCAGCATGTCCACGAACCGCGCCCCTCGCGTCTTGCCGGCGTCGCCGCCGAAAAGCGAAACCATCTCGCCCATCAGGGCTGGCGTCAGCAGGCTCTCGGCTTCGAGCTCGGCGGCGATGGTTCCCGCATCGCGCCCGCCCAGCCCCACCAGCTTTTCAAGATTGGCCTTGGCGCTGTCTGGATCGGCGATCACCGATTTGAGCTTGCGCCCATCCTCCATGGCGGCGTCGATGGCGCTGCGGATCTGCTCGTCGCTCAGCGTCTCGAACAGGGTTTCGACCGCTCCCTCAAGGCCGATCCCTTCGGCCAGCACGCTTTCGCGCGCCGCCAGCAGCATGGCCGCGCGCTCGTCGTCCTCGATGACGGCGAAGTCGTAGGGCACGCCGGCCTCGAGCGGAAAGCGGTGCAGCACCGCCTCGCAAAAGGCGTGGATGGTGAGGATGCGCAAGCCGCCCGGCGTTTCCAGCGCGCGTGCGAAAAGCGTGCGCGCCCGCTCGCGCAGTTCACGCCGGGGGGCGGGGCCTTCGATTTTGCCGAGCGCGTCCTCGAGCGCGTCCTCGTCCATGACCGCCCATTCGGCCAGTTCCCTGGCCACGCGACGGCGCATTTCGGCGGCGGCGGCCTTGGTATAGGTGAGGCAGAGAATGGATTCGGGGGCGACGCCGGCCAGCAGCAGCCGCAAGACGCGCCGCGTCAGCACATGGGTCTTGCCGGAACCGGCATTGGCCGACACCCAGATCGACCAGGCGGGGTCGGCCGCCCGCGCCGGGTTGCGCAGCGTGTCGCCGGGAATGGAAAGCGCGCCCCGCCCGCTCATGCCTCGCCCTCCTCGCCGTCATTGGCGGTCCATTCGGCAATGCGCGCCAGATGGTCGTAGGTTCCGGCAAAGCGCTGGCCGGCCAGCGGCAGAAGGCGGGACGGCATGGGCGTCTCGCGCATCAGAAAATGCTCGACATGGGCCTGCATGCGGCGGGAAATCTCATCGGCGGCGCTCATGATGTCGTGCCCCTCCGCCGGGATGAAGGGCCGGGGAATGAAGGCGCCCGGTCCCAGGCCCACCTTGATATAGGTGAGGGCCGAAGTTTCGGCAGGGGCCAGCCCCGACAGTCCGGCGGCCCTGGCCATCTGAGCCTCAAGCAGCAATTGGGGCACCTGGAAAGCCTGCATGGCCGCCTTGGCCGGCGGCGATCCGGTCTTGAAGTCGAGAATTTCCAGCGTGCCGTCGCGCAATTCGTCCACCCGGTCGGCGCGCCCGCGCAAGGTGAAGGGCTCTTTCAGATGCAACCGCCATTCGCCGTCGATTTCGGCATGGCGCCGGCTGACCCTGTCATCGCGCGTCCGTTCGAAATCGAGGAATTGCCGCGCCGCCGTCTCGAAGCGCCGCAGCCAGATGTCGCGGCGTTCGCCAATGGCTTCCAGGCCGGCGAATTTTTCCCGTGCCAGGGCCCGCAGCTGTTCCAGCGCGCCAGATGCCGTCACCTCGTGCCCGGCCTCGATGAAAGCAGAGAAGATGGCATGGACGATGGTGCCGCGCTCGCGCGCATCGGGGGCTTCGCCCAAGGGGTCGAGCGGACGCAGGCGCAGCACATGCTTGGCATAGATATCATAGGGCGAGCGCATCAGCGTTTCGATTTCGGTGACGCTGAGGGCGCGCGGCCGCTGATGGGCCGGCGGATTGGGCAGGGGCCGGGCGGCGGGGGCGACAGCCGCCACCGCATCGATCCGCCGCGCCGCCACGATCCAGGCCTGCCCCCTTGCTTCCCAGCCCGCCACCGCCTCCCTGCCGGCAAAGGCCTCCAGCCGCTGGAGCAGCCGCGAGGGCGTTGCCGGGCTGGTGCCGACGCGCTCGGCATAGCTCACGATGACGCGGGCATTGCCCAGCCCCTGCGCGAAGTCGTGCGCGGCCAGCCCCTGCCGCCGCTCGGGCGGCTCGAGGCCGGCCTCGAGCCTCATGCCCCGGCTGAGCCAGGGACCGGGATCGGCCGCCTCGGGCCATTTGTCCTCATTGAGGCCGGAAAGGATCATCAGGTCGCGGTGTTGCAGGCGCGCTTCCAGCTGCCCCCAGATAGCAATGTCGTCGCGCCGCTCGTCCCGCGTGCGGGTCTGGAAGCCCGCCATCAGCGCCGCCAGCACGCTGTCGAGCCCCGTGGGCGCAAAGCTGTGGCCTTCCGCTGAAAGCCCCTCCAGTTCACGCGCCCAATCGGCCAGCTCGCTCCGCCCGGGCAGGTCGGTCCCGTCGATGATTTTTTCCAGAGCGTCCATCAGGCCACCCGCCAGCAGGCTGGCGGTGATGGCGGGCGCGGCGAGCAATTGGCGGAGCGGGGCCAGGGCCCCTTCGATCCGCTCGAACAGATTGGCGATGTCGCGCCCCTCTTCGGGGCTGAGCCGGCGGGCGGGATAGGGTGTCGTGCCATCGACATTGGCGCCAAGCAGGGTATGCAGCCCCCCCAGTCCCGGATTGGGCCGCTGCCCGCGCAGCAGGCCAAGTTCGATGAGGTCGGTCAGCCGCGCAATATCCGCCCGCTCCAGTCCGAAGCGGCAGGCGCGGTTGCGCAGCAGCGCCATCAGGTTCACCGGGGCATGGTCGCTATCGGCCAGTGCCAGGATTTCCCGCAGCATGCGTCCCGCCGCCGACTGGAACAGCGGCGCGCCCGCCGCATCGTCGATGACGACGGCAAAGCGGCGCAATTCGGCGGCGATGCGCCGGGCCAGGTTCCGGTCCGGTGTGACGATGCCGACGCTGTGCCCTTCGCTCAGCGCCTGGCGCGCCGCCAGCGCCACCGCCCGCGCCTCCTCGTCTTCATGGCGGGCCCGGATGATGGACAGACCCTTGCCCGCGTCCGCCAGCATGTCCGCGGGCAGCCGGTTCTCCGCCCAGAGCGCGGTATCCCCGGTCAGCGCCAGGGCCCGGTTGACCAACACGCTGCGCGGCGCGGGGCCCGGCGCCAGTTCGGTCACCGCGCTCATCGATGCGCCAAGCCGGCGCAGCAATAGCGCCAGCCCATATTGGGGATGGCCATGGGGCGCGTTGTCGGGGTCGAGCAGGGCCGCGTGGCCATCTTCATCCAGGCTGCAATCGAGCCCCGGCAGCACCACCGCGCCGCGCGGCAGGGCATTGATGGCGGCCAGCAGGCGCGCCGTCGCGGGAATGGAGCCGGTGGAGCCGGCGGCGATCACCGGCCTGTCGCCATAGGCAAGGGGCGCGGCCAAGGCCTGGCGGTCGAGGCGTTGGCGGCGCAATTCGGCCGGGTCGGCGCGGTCGGCCTCGTGCAGATGGGCGGGCCAGTATTCGAGCGCAATGTCGAGAAAGCGCAATGTCTGCTGCCAGTATTCCCCCAGATCGGCGGCCAGCTCGCCGGCAATGGCGCGGATATCGGCGGCGCTGCGCTCCTCGGTCAGCAGGTCGTCGATGAGCCGCCCAAGCGACTCGGCCATGGACAGGATTTCCCCCGCCGTGGGCGGGCTGGAAAAGGCCTGCTGCCCGGCCGGCGATTGTGCCCAGGCCGCCACCAGGCGCGACAGCACCAGCCGCCTTTCCAGCCCGCTGGCGGCAGGCTTGAGCAGGGGCGCGTCATAGGGCGGCAGGAATGGTTCCTCGTCCTCGGCCTCTCCGCCGAAGGTGCGGATATCGGGCAGCCAGCCGCGATTGCCTGGGTGGCGCGAAAAGGCGTCGGCCAGCGCCAGCCGCGCGCGCCGGGTCGGCACTACGATGGTGACGTCGCTCAGCCAGAAGCCCTGGCTCCGGTCCCACCCGTTCAACAGCGTGCCATCCATCACCCTTTGCGCGAGCAGCGGCAGGAATGGCTCATGGGGAGGGATGGAAAAAAGGGTCATGCGCCCAGCAGCTTTTCGGTTGCCGCCAGCGCCTTGGGATCGCCGACATGGAACCAGGGCGCGTCCAGCACCGTACCATGGAGTTCATCGCGCTCCCGCGCCGTCTCGAAGAGATCGGTCAGGGCGAAGGCGCCGTCGGGCGTGCCGGCGAAAAGCGATTTGCCCACAAGCGCCACCCCGGCATAGATCACCGGTGCGCCGTAATCATAGGTAATGCGACCATCGGGGGCGAGGCAGAAATCGTGGCTGCGGCCAAAGCCGGTGGCATGGCGCGGGTGAACGCAGAGCAGCACCACCTCGTTTCCGCCCTGGTAGCGGGCCAGCATGCGCGCCAGCGGCGTATCGGCGCCCGGCAACCAGAAGGCGTCGGTATTCATCACCAGAATAGGGTCGGAATGCAGCATGGGCAGGGCTTGTTTCACCCCGCCGCCCGTGCCCAGCAAGTGCTCCTCGCGGCTGACCTTGAGCAGGCCTCCGAAATGGGCCAGCAACTGATCGGCGCGATAATGGGCATTGGCGACGAAGCGCTTGGCGCCTTCGGCTTGGGCGCTGGCCATGACCCGTTCGATCAGGGGCACACCGGCGACGGGAACCAGCGGCTTGGGCAGGGTTTCGGTCAGCGGCCGCAGCCGCGTGCCCAGGCCCGCCGCCAGCAGCATCACATCGGGGAATCGGCTTTCTTGGTTCATGCCCCGATATGACCGGCAAGCCGGGCGGGAGGCAAGCGCGGCCTCCCGCCCATTTGCTTTCAGGTGCGCAGAACGCCGCCGCTGGTCTTGATCACGGCGGCGATGATGGCGGCGGAGACCTTGTCGATCTCCTCGTCGGTCAGCGTCCGTTCCTGCGGTTGCAGGGTGACGGCAATGGCAAGCGACTTCTTGCCTTCCCCGACATGGGGCCCCTCGAAGACGTCGAAGACGGTGACGTCGCTGATGAGCGTCTTGTCGGCTCCGCGCGCCGCCCGCAGCACCGCGCCGGCGCTGACCGCCCTGTCGACGACGAAGGCGAAGTCGCGCGTCACCGGCATCAAGGCCGAGAGGTTCAGGGCGGGCTTGGTGCGGGTCGGCTTGCGGCGGGGCTCGGGCAGGGCATCCAGGTCCAGCTCGAAAGCGGCGACCGGCCCCTCGATGTCCAGCTCGGCTGCCCAGGCGGGATGCAACTCGCCGAACCAGGCAATGGTCTTGGGGCCCTGCGCCAGGCGCCCGCCCCGACCCGGATGGCTCCAGGGCGCCGGCTCGGCCAGCACCTGCATCTTGTCGATATCATAGCCGAGTGCATCGAGCGCGGCGGCCAGGTCCGCCTTGGCGTCGAAGACGCCCACCGGCTTTTCCTTGCCCGACCAGTGCCGCCCCGCCCCGTTGGGGCCGGCGGTGCCGGTGCGGATGGCGGTGGCATGGGTATGTTGGCCTTCCGGCCGGTCGGACAGGAACACCTGCCCCACCTCGAACAGCGCCAGGTCGGGGAAACCGCGATTGGCATTGCGCCGCGCCGCTGCGAGCAGGCCCGGCAGCAGCGAGGGGCGCATATCGGTCATGTCGGCGGCAATGGCATTGGCCAATTGCCGGTCCTCGGTGCCGCCGCCGAAGCGGGTGGCTTCCTCATGGCTGATGAAGCTCCAGGTCACCGCCTCGTCCAGCCCGCGTGCCGCCAGCGCCCGGCGGGCGATGCGGCGGCGGTTCTGGATGGTGGTCAGCATGCGCGGGGCGACGTGGTTGAGGCGCGGCAGGGGTTCGCGCGGCACCTTGTCCACGCCCACCATGCGCATCACTTCCTCGACGAGGTCGGCCTTCTGCGTCACGTCCGGCCGCCAGCTCGGCACCTTGACGGAGCGCACCGGCCCGCTGCCGGAGACGTCAAATCCCAGCCGGCCCAGAATGGCGGTGATCTCGGCCTCGCCAACATCGAGCCCGGTGAGGCGCCGGACTTCGGAGAGCGGGAAATCCACTGTCGTATTGGGGAAGACATCCTCGCCTGAAAATACCGGCTCCAGCGGTTCGCCGCCGCACAGCTCCAGCACCAGGCGCGTTGCCAGCTCCAGCCCCGGATCGGTCAATGCCGGATCGACATTGCGCTCCAGCCGATAGCGGGCATCCGAGACGATGCCGGTCTTGCGCCCGGTGCGGGCGATGAGCTCGGCGTCCCAGCTGGCGCATTCCATGAACACATTGACGGTGTCCTCGACCACGCCCGAGCGAATGCCGCCCATGACGCCGCCCAGGCAGAGCGGGCCGGCGTCGTCGGCGATCACCGTCATGGTCTGGTCCAGAACATAGACCTTGTTGTCCAGCGCATCGAAGGCCTCGCCGCGCGCCGGGCGCAGCACCGGCTGGCCGACGATCTTGTCGGCGTCATAGGCATGCAGAGGCCGGCCCCAGCCAAGCGAGACCAAGTTGGTGATATCGACGATGGCATTGATCGGGCGCAGCCCGACGGCGCGCAGGCGCTGTTGCAGCCAATCGGGGGAGGGGCCGTTCTTGACGCCCCGGATATAGCGGCCACCGAAGCGGCGAATGGCCTTGGGTTCGCCCGGCCCGAACTGATGCGGCAGCGCGGCGATGGGGCTCGCCCCTTTGGAGGGAACGGGCGTCATATCGGTGTGCTTCAGCGTGCCCAGCCCATAGGCGGCCAGATCGCGCGCCACGCCATAGACGCCGGTGGCGTCGCCCCGGTTGGGGGTGATGGAAATATCGAAGACCACGCCATTGATGCCGGCATAGTCGACATATTTTGCGCCCACCGGCGCATCGTCGGGCAGGCTGATGATGCCGTCATGGTCGTTGCTGAGTTCGAGCTCCGCGGCCGAGCACAACATGCCGTTCGAAGCGGCGCCGCGAATGGTGACGCCGGCCTTCAATTCGAAATCCTTGCCCGGAATATAGGTGCCGGGAAAGGCGAAGACGCTTTTCATGCCGGTCTTGCAATTGGGCGCGCCACAGACGACGTCGATCAACTCCCCCGTGCCGGCATCCACCTTGCAGATATTGAGGTGGTCCGAATTGGGGTGGGCCCTGGCCTCCACCACATGGGCGACGACGAATTTTTCGAGTGCCTTGCCCTGATCCTCGACGCCTTCCACTTCCAGCCCGATGGCGGTCAGCGCCAGGCTGATCTCATCGGCCGAAGCGGTGGTGTCGAGATGCTCCTTGAGCCAGTCGAGGGTGAACTTCATTTCTCTAGCACCTTATCGGAAATCGCTTTTGCTGCCGGCGATGGGCGGCAATTCACGGGACATCTTCATCAGTTCGACAAGCACATTGGCAAAGCCGCGCGCGTCGTCGATAGCCTTGTGGGTATGGGGGATGTGACCATAGAATTCGGCCGGCAGCTTGCTCATGCCCCAGTCGAGATAGGGCGCGCCGCGCAGGGTCCCGGCCATGGTGTAAAGGCACACGCCCCCGCCGCGGAAAATCTGCCGCCCCGTGAACGGGCCGGACAACACGCGCGTGCCGGCATATTCATCGAGATAGTGGTCCATCCACAACCCGTCGAACATGATCGGCGCGGCCGCGAACACCTTATGGCCGGGCAGGCTGTCCACCCAGTCGGCGAAGCGCGGCATGACCGTTGCGGGATCTTCCGCCCCGGTGGTCGCCGCTTTCCAGGCCTCGGGCTGGCTCGCCCACCATTCCATGGTAGTCTCATGGCTTGTGCGGTCGGGACGAGGCTTGAGAACCGTCTCGAACTCGCCATGGCGCGTGCCATCCGCCTCGATGGCCACCGAAGCGAAACTCAGCATGGAATGATGCAGCGGCGTCGGCCCGTCCGCTTCGATGTCGGTGACGATGAAGATGGGGCCGGGCTGGGTGTCAGTCATGACCGGTCAGCTCGAAAGCCCCCCGAACAGGGTCGGCAGGTCGAGCGGGCGGAAGCCGTAATGGGCGATCCAGCGCTGGTCGGCGTCGAAAAAGGCGCGCAGGTCGGGCATGCCGTATTTCAGCATGGCGATGCGGTCGATGCCGATGCCCCAGGCAAAGCCCTGATAGACATCGGGGTCGAGCCCGGCATTGGCGATGACATTGGGGTGGACCATGCCGCAGCCCAGGATCTCCAGCCAGTCCTTGCCCTCGCCGATCTTCACCTCCGAGCCCGAGCGGTCGCATTGCACGTCCACTTCCATGCTCGGCTCGGTGAAGGGGAAGAAGCTGGGGCGGAAGCGCAGCGTGACATTGGGCACTTCGAAGAAGGCCTTGAGGAATTCCTCCAGCACCCAGCGCAGCTGCCCGATATGGCTCGACTTGTCGATCACCAGTCCCTCGACCTGGTGGAACATCGGGGTATGGGTCTGGTCGCTGTCATTGCGATAGGTACGACCGGGCATGACCACGCGGATCGGCGGGTCCATGGGCGGGGTGAGATAGCTCGCCGCCGGCTTCGCATCGGTCTTTTGCATCACCCGTATCTGCACCGGCGAGGTATGGGTGCGCAGCACCTTCTTCACCCCGTCCGGGCCTGGCTTCATGAAGAAGGTGTCGTGCATTTCGCGCGCCGGATGTCCTTCGGGGAAATTGAGCGCGGTGAAATTGTAATAATCGGTCTCGATATCGGGCCCTTCGGCGATGGAAAAGCCCATATCCGAGAAGATGGCGGTGATCTCGTCAATGGTCTGGCTGATGGGGTGGATGCGCCCCCGCGCCGTCGGTGCCGGTTGCAGCGGCAGGGTGATATCCAGCGTTTCGGCCTTGAGCCGGGCCTCCAGCGCCGCGGATTTGAGCGCGGCAATCTTGTCGACGATCTTGGCGGCTATGTCGTCCCGCAACGCATTAATCAATGCGCCATTATAAGACCGTTCCTCTGGCGGCATCTTGCCCAGCGTCGACAGAAGCGCTGAAATCGGGCTTTTCTTGCCGAGAGCCGAAATCCGAATCTCGTCCATCGCCCTTGTATCTGTGGCATTCTCGATGGCGGCGGAAAGTTCGATGCGCAGGGCTTCGATCTGGGCTTGTAAGGACATCGTAATTCTCAACTCGGACAATGTGGCGCGTTAGACCAAAACAAAACGCCCCGCGCCAGCCTCGAAAAGGCGGCGCAAGGCGCGAATTGACCTCAGCCAGGCTGGGGAGTGTTAGGCGGTGACGCGCTCGTGGGTCGTCTTTTCGACGGCCTCGAGGTAAGCCAGCGCGGCCTTGGCCTTTTCGACCAGCACGCCGAACGCTTCGGGCTGGGTGATCGCCAGATCGCTCAGCACCTTGCGGTCGACGGCAACCTCAGCCTTGCTGAGGCCGTCGATAAATCGGCCATAGGTCAGCCCGTGATCGCGCACGGCGGCGTTGATGCGCTGGATCCACAGGGCGCGGAAATTGCGCTTCTTGACGCGGCGGTCGCGATAGGCGTACTGGCCGGCCTTCTCCACCGCCTGCTTGGCGATGCGGATGGTGGATTTGCGACGGCCGTAATAGCCCTCGGCGGCCTTGAGAACCTTCTTGTGGCGGGCGTGAGCGGTAACGCCTCTCTTAACGCGTGACATGTGTCAGCTTCCCTTCAGCGTTAGCGGTTGTACGGCATGTACCACTTGACCAGACCCTCGTCGCCCTTGGACAGGATCTTGGTGCCGCGGTTGGTGCGGATGTACTTGGCATTGTGGCTGATGAGGCGGTGGCGCTTGCCGGCGACGCCGGCCTTCACCTTGCCCGTGGCGGTGAAGCTGAACCGCTTCTTGGCGCCGGACTTGGTCTTCATTTTGGGCATTTTGCGGGTCCTTTGGAGTCTATTGGATGGATTTGAGGCCCATCGCATTCAAGAACCGCCACGGCATGCCTTTTGGCCGGGCGGTTCGGAGGATGCGGCTCTATAGGAGGAAAGCGCTGGGATGGCAAGTCCTCTTGCCCCCGGGCCCAGCCTTGAAGGCAGGGGCCCGATCGCCCATATCTGCGTCATGGCGCGCGATGCCGAGATTTGCAACGGGTCCCGCGCCGATACGTTGCTTGACTATCAAGGACGGCTTTCATGTCGCGTGTTTCGTTGTTTTCCGCCCCGTTCCTGCTCGGCTTCGACAGTTTCGAAGAACGGGTGGATCGTCTGGCCAAATCGGCCGATGGCTATCCGCCCTACAATATCGAACGCAGCCTCGATGAGGCAGGCACCGAGCATTTCCTCATCTCCATCGCTGTGGCCGGCTTTGCCGCCAGCGAGCTCGAGGTGGTGAGCGAGGACAACCAGATCGTGGTGCGCGGGCGCCAGAAGGACGATGCCAGCAGGCAGTTCCTGCATCGCGGTATCGCCGCACGCCAGTTCCAGCGCGCCTTTCTTCTGGCCGACGGCATGATGGTCAAGGATGCAAGCCTGGGCCATGGTATGCTGGTGATTGCCATCGAGCGGCCGCAGGCTGTCAAGACGGCCAGGCGCATCGACATTCGCTCATTGTGAGGAAAGGATCGGGACATGTTTGAAAAACGCAACGACCCCGCCGCTTCCGCCGCGCCGGTCCACCCGCTGAAACTGCTGACCAGGGCTGAGTTCGCCGCGTTGGGGGGCGACGCCGTCGCCTTCATCCGCGCGCTGGATGGCGCCAGCCTTTCGCAACTGGTGCACGATTCGCGCTTCGAGGACGAAGTCGAATACCACCTCGTCATGTCCGCCGACGGCACGCCGCTGATGGTCGCTGATACCCAGGAGGCGGTGTTCGACTGGCTGAGCGAGCAGACACTGGGCCTGGCGACCCTTCACTGATGCAAAACCCCGGAGCCGAGCCCCGGGGTCTCATCTGCCAGCGGCCTTTCAGGCGGCGTAGTCCGCGGTCGCCTGCGCCGTGAAGATCTCCCGCAATTGTTCGGGCGTCTCGGCTTGGCGCAACTCGTCGACCACGCTTTCGGTGCGCAGCAGCCGGGCCACGCGCGACAGCGCCTTGAGATGCTCGGCGCCGGCGCCGGCAGGCGCCAGCAGCATCACCACGATATCGACGGGCTGGTCATCGACGGAATCGAAATCGATCGGATGGTCGAGCCGGGCAACCAGAGCGGTCACCTGGCTCAATCCGGCGATCTTGCCATGAGGAATGGCAATGCCATTGCCCAGCCCGGTCGAGCCGAGTTCTTCCCGGCTGACGATGGCGTCGAGGATTTCAGCACTGTTGTGCCCGGTCAGTTCCGCAGCACGTTCGGCAAGTTCTTCAAACAACTGGCGTTTTGTCTTCACGTCCGTGCAGCAAAGCACGGCCCGTTCAGCCAGGATTTCGGCCAATTCCATAAATTTTGCCTTGAGATAGACTCGCTTTGATTGTGGCTCGGGCGCCGCTCAATTGGCGCCCAGGGCCGGATCGATCCAGCCAATATTGCCGTCGGAGCGGCGATAAACCACATTCAGGCCTCCATGTCCAGCGTGACGGAACATCACCACCTGCGAACCGCTGAGGTCGAGCTCCATCACAGCCTCCTCGACGCTCATTTCGCGCAGGTCGCGTGTGGTCTCTGCAATAACCGGGGGGGCATAGTCTTCATCCAGCTCGTCCAGCCCGTCGGCGGCGCCCAGAACCGTATATTGCGCCGTCAGCGTGCTGTCTTCTCCGCTTACCGGGCGGCGGCCTTTCTTGAGCTTGCGGTTATACCGGCGCAGGCGCTTTTCGATATTGAGCGCCATCACCTCATAGGCGCTGGTGGCATCGCCACCCTGGGCGCTGGCCTGAAGCGTGGCGCCGGAATCGAGATGGACCACGCAATCGGCGCGAAAGCCGATTCCATCGGGGCTGAGGGTGAGATGTCCGTCATAGCCGCCATCGAAATACTTGCCGACTACGCTGGCGAAATGATCCTGCGCCTTGCCGCGCAGCGCATCGCCAACATCCATGTTCTTTCCCGAAACGCGCAAAGTCATGGCTTCCTCTTCCTTGTGTCGTTTGGTCCGACCGAGGATCCCGAAAGCCGGCTCCCGGTTTTTCGGGATCACGTCCGTCGCCTGCCCCCTTGATGTGGGAAGCAGCACGCCCAAATGCTAGCCCCGCCCCTGCCGGTGGGCAATGCGCAACTGCCCGGTCGGGGGCCGATTATCCCTTGGACTTTGCCGCCCGGCCCGATTAGCCTTCGCGCTGTCGATGCGAAGCGGCCCTCAAAGGGCTTGTGCCAGGCCCTTTTTCTGCCGGCGGCGGATGACCGAGGAAGGGATGTTCATGCCCTCGCGGTATTTGGCCACGGTGCGGCGGGCGATATCGATCCCCTGCTCCTTCTTCAGCAACGCGGCGATGGTATCGTCCGACAGGATGTCATTGGCCGGCTCGGCCTCGATGAGCTGGCGGATGCGATGGCGCACCGCCTCGGCCGAATGCTCCTCTCCCCCGTCGCTGGCGGCGATGGCGGTGGTAAAGAAATATTTCATCTCGTAGAGCCCGCGCGGCGTCGCCATATATTTGCTGGTGGTGACGCGGCTGACGGTCGATTCGTGCATGTCGATGACCTCGGCCACCATGCGCAGCGTCATCGGCTTGAGATGGGCGATGCCATGGGTGAGAAAGCCATCCTGCTGGCGCACGATTTCGGCCGCGACCTTCACAATGGTCTGCGCCCGCTGGTCCAGGCTCCGTGCCAGCCAGTTGGCATTGGCCAGGCAATCGGAGAGAAATGCCTTTTCCTTGGCATCGCGCGCCTTGCCGCTGACGGATGTGTAATAGCTGCGATCGACCAGGACGCGCGGCAAAACGTCGGTGTTGAGTTCGATCCGCCAGGCCCCGTCCGGTCCCTGCCGCACGAAGACATCGGGCACCACCGCCTCCACCGGCCCGCTATCGAAAGCCAGGCCCGGCCGGGGATCGAGCTGGCGCAATTCGGCCAGCATGTCGGCCAGGTCTTCGCGATCGCACCCCACTGCGCGCAGCAGGCCCGCCATGTCATGGGCGGCAAGCAGGTCGAGATGATCGAGCAGGCGCGCCATGATCGGGTCGAGCCGGTCGCGTTCGCGCAACTGGATGGCGAGGCATTCGCGTACCGAACGGGCAAAGACCCCGACCGGATCGCATCCTTGCAAGGCCCCGAGCACCGCCTCGACATCGGCAAGATCGGCCCCCAGCTGCTCGGCAATGGCCTCGATCCCGGTGGCGAGATAGCCCGCCTCGTCGAGACCGTCGATGAGGTGATGGGCGATCAGCCGGTCGGCGGCGTGGCGCAGCAGCATGTTGGCCTGGGCGCGCAGATGATCGCCGAGCAGGGGCCGGGCGGCCACGAACTGGTCCAGATCCGGCGCTTCCGCGCCGCTGCTCCCGGCCTCGATCCGGGACGAGGGGACCAGCCGGTCCTGTGCGCCCTGGTCGGGAAACACGTTGTCGACGGCGGTGTCGAGGCTGTCGGCGATGGAGCCGGCGTCCTGGATGCGCTCGCCATGGGCAACGGTGTCCTCATAGGCGCTGAGCTCGGCGGGCGGCTCGGGCAATTCGACCGGCTCGCCCTCTGCGCCACCATCCTCGCGCTCGAGCAGGGGATTGCGCAGCAATTCGGCGTCGATGAAGGCGTTGAGCTCGATATGGCTCAATTGCAGCAGCCGAATCGACTGCATCAATTGCGGCGTCAGCGTCAGGCTCTGGGCCTGCCGAAATTCCAGACGCGGCGTCAGGGCCATCCAACTCAGACCTTTGCGAAAATGGCGGTTCGGGAGGGGACCATGCCTGATTTGGCGCGGCCCAGCAAGTTTCATGCCAAAGACGGGAAAGGCTCAAAAGGCGAAATTCTCGCCCAGATAGACGCGGCGGGCGTCGGGATCGGCGCTGATGGTTTCGGGCCGGCCCTGGATCATCACCTTGCCGCCATGGATGACATAGGCCCGATCCACCAGGCCCAGGGTTTCGCGCACCGCGTGGTCGGTGATGAGCACGCCGATGCCGCGCCGGGTCAATTGGCGCACCAGCCCCTTGACCTCGTTGACGGCGATGGGGTCGACGCCGGCAAAGGGCTCGTCCAGCAGCATGAAGGCCGGATCGGCCGCCAGCGCCCGGGCGATCTCGACGCGGCGGCGCTCGCCGCCCGACAGGGCCAGCGCATTGGCCTCGGCCAGGTGCTGGATGGAAAATTCCTCCAGCAGCGCCGCCAGACGCGCCCGGCGCTCGGCCCGGTTGGGAATATGGTTTTCCAGCACCGCCAGGATATTGCCCGAGACGGTGAGGCCGCGAAAGATCGAGGGCTCCTGCGGCAGATAGCCGATGCCCAATTGCCCGCGCTGGAACAGCGGCAGGCGGGTGATGACATGGCCATCCAGGCTGATGGAGCCGGCATCGGGCTTGACTAGCCCCATGATCATGGTGAAGACCGTGGTCTTGCCGGCGCCATTGGGCCCGAGCAGCCCCACCGCCTCGCCCCGCCGCACGGCGATGGAGACGTCGCGCACCACCACGCGTTTGCCGAAGCTCTTGGCCAGGCCATGGGCCACCAGCCAGCCGGTCTGGTCGATGCGCGGTTTTGTGCCGGTGTCGCTCATTGCGAGGTGAAGACCCCGGTGACGCGCCCCGGGCTGCCGGCGCTGGTGAAGGTGGAGACGTTGGTGGCCAGGTTGACCATCAGCTCGCCCGCCGCCACCGTGCCGCTGGCATTGACCACCTGCACATTGCCGGTGAGGCGCAGCATCTGGTCGGCCGGAGTGAAGACCGCTTTTTCCCCCGTCGCCGTCTGCTCCTCGGTTTCGAGCCGCACCGCCCCGGTGGCGACGAAGCTTTCGATATCGGTGGCCCCGCCCGCCCCATAGACGGCCACCACCCTGTCGGCCCAGACCTTCACGCTGGGATGGATGACCACGACATTGCCGGTGAACACGGCATTATGGCTGGTCTCGTCGACGGTGAAGAGATCGGAGGTGATCTCCACCTTCTGCTGGCCCAGGGCGGGCGCGGCCAGGGCCATCAGCACGAGAAGGGGCAGCAGGCGCTTCATTGCGGTTCCTTTTCGGCTCCGGGCGTTTCGGGCAGGGTGACGCTGGCGCGGGTGAAAGTCCAGATCATCGCCTGCACGTCATAGCGCAGGCCCCCCGCCACCAGATGGCTGCCATCGGCATAGTCGATGACCACCGGCCCGTTGCCCATGAGGATCTGGGCCTGGTAATCGAAGACGGAATTCTCGATGCGCGCGCGCGTTCCCTCCGAATCCTCGATATGGGCCACCCCGGCGATTTCCACCGCCTCGGTGGCGATGTCGAGCACGGCGGCCTCGGCCGTCACCAGCGTGGTGACGCCGCTGGGCCGCACCGTGGTCAGCCGGGCCCTGTCGAGATGGATGCGGTTGGATGCCTCGGTGCTGGCCTGGGCCGCGCTGGCCTCGACGTGATAGGTGGTGCCGTCATCCAGGAGCCCGGTATATTCGGGCGCTTCCACCAGGACGCTGTCGCGGGTGACGGAAATCTGGCCGATGCCGAACCGCCCGCCCAGGCTGGACAGATAAAGCTGGCCCATCAGGCCCGCCAGCACCAGCGCCCCCATGGCCGGCACGGCGACGCGCAGCACCGACACCACCCGGTTGCGGGCTTCCAGGCCCCGATAGATGCGGCTGCGCCGATCGGCGTCGGCCTGCAGGTCCATGGCGTTCTCCGGCGCGTCAGCTATGGGCGAAGATATCGGTTTCCTGCCAGCCCATCAGGTCCAGTGCGCAGCGGGTCTTGAGAAAATCGAAGCAGGACTGGGCCAGTTCCATGCGGTTTTCGCGCTTGAGCATGCGATCCAGATGGCGCTTGAGATCGTGCAGGTAAAGCACGTCGGAAGCGGCATAGTCGAGCTGAGCGTCGCTGAGCTTTTCCGCCCCCCAATCCGAGCTTTGCTGCTGCTTGGACAGATCCACGCCCAGCAGTTCGCGCGCCAGGTCCTTGAGCCCGTGCCGGTCGGTATAGGTGCGTACGAGGCGCGAAGCGATCTTGGTGCAATAGACCGGGCCGGTGACGACGCCGAAGCGGTGCTGGAGCGCGGCGACATCGAAGCGGGCATAGTGGAAGATCTTGGTGCGGGCCGGATCGGCCAGCAGCGCGGTGAGATTGGGCGCCGCGCCGGCGTCCTGGGCGATCTGCACCAGGTCGGCGCTGCCATCGCCGGGGGAAAGCTGCACCACGCAGAGCCGGTCGCGCAGCGGGTTGAGCCCCATGGTCTCGGTGTCGATCGCCACCTCCCGGCCATAGCGGGAAAGGTCGGGCAGGTCGCCGCGGTGCAGTCTGATGGTCATGGCGTTCGGATCCAGAAAAAGCCTGCCGTTCTGATGACACAGCATAAGGGCATTGGGAAGGCGGCAAAGGCACGTGCCGGAGCGCCGCCGGGCCGTTCTGGCTTGCGGTTTCACGGTGGGATGCGGCTTCCGCCCCGATTGGTAGACGAATAGAAGAGGCGAAAGCCGCTTCCCACG
>NZ_JAUCDN010000027.1:0-18978 GCF_034675085.1 Devosia sp. | reverse complement strand
CATAGGGCGAGAACAGGTACATATCCTCGTTGTTGCGGGCCAATTCGAAGGTGATGTCAGGGATGACGACTCCCAGCGACAGGGTCTTGATGCGTACCTTTTCGTCGGCATTTTCGCGCTTGGTATCGAGGAAGCGCATGATGTCGGGATGGTGAGCATGCAGATACACCGCCCCGGCGCCCTGCCGCGCACCCAGCTGGTTGGCATAGGAAAAGCTGTCTTCGAGCAGCTTCATCACCGGCAAGACGCCCGATGACTGGTTCTCGATCTGCTTGATGGGGGCGCCCATCTCGCGAATATTTGTGAGGCTCAGGGCCACCCCGCCGCCGCGCTTGGACAATTGCAGGGCCGAATTGATGGCGCGGCCGATCGATTCCATATTGTCCTCGACGCGCAGCAGGAAGCAGGAGACGAGTTCGCCGCGCTGCTTCTTGCCGGCATTGAGGAAAGTGGGCGTCGCCGGCTGGAAACGGCCGGCCATGATCTCGTCGACTAGGCTGCGGGCGAGGTTTTCATCGCCCCGCGCCAGCGCCAGCGCCACCATGCAGACGCGATCCTCATAGCGCTCGAGATAACGCTTTCCGTCGAACGTCTTGAGGGTGTAGCTGGTGTAATATTTGAACGCGCCCAGGAAGGTTGGGAAGCGGAACTTCTTGTCATAGGCGTGATCGTAAAGATCGCGCACGAAGTTGAAGGCGTACTGATCGAGCACGTCCTGCTCGTAATAGCCCTCCTCCACCAGATAGGTGAGCTTTTCCCGCAGATTGTGGAAGAACACCGTGTTCTGGTTGACGTGCTGGAGGAAATACTGGTGCGCGGCCTGCCGGTCCTTGTCGAACTGGATGCGGCCCGCATCGTCATAGAGGTTCAGCATGGCGTTGAGCGCGTGGAAATCCAGCGCCTGGTCCTGCGATTTTTCCACCGGCTTGGCCGGGCGGTCTAGTGCGAGCGTGTCCAAAAGAGTTCAAGTCCCTGTCTGACAGTGGCGACATCGTCATCGGTGCCCAAAAGCTCGAAGCGATAGAGCAGGGGCACGGCGCATTTCTGGCTGACGATGTCGCCGGCAATGGCGTAAAAGGCGCCGAAATTGGTGTTTCCCGCGGCGATGACGCCACGAATTAGGCCGCGATTGGCCTCGATGTTGAGAAAGCGGATCACCGGCTTGGGCACGGCCCCCTTGCCATTGCCGCCGCCATAGGTGGGCAGCACCAGCACATAGGGAGCCTCGGCCAGAGGCGGTTCGCTTGCGGCATCGACCGGCAGGCGCTGCCCCCCGAACCCGAGCTTTTCGACAAAACGCAGGGTGTTTTCGGAGGTGCTGGAATAATAGACGAGCCCGCCCATGGCCGGCTCAGGCCAGCGCGCCGATCATGTCGGGGCGGAAGCCGGCCCAATGGGTATCGCCGGCGACCACCACGGGCACCTGGCGATAGCCCATCTGCTCCACCCGCGCATAGGCGTCCTCATCTTCGGAAATATCGATGATGGTGTAATCGAGCCCCTTGCGGTCGAGCGCCTTGGTGGTGGCGGTGCACTGGACGCAGGCGGGCTTGCTGTAGACGGTGATGCTCATCGGTGGTTCCTCGACTAGGCTCTAGAAGCGAGGCGCGACGACGAAAACGCGCGGCAAGGCATGGCCGCTCGTTCGCCTGACCGGGCACCCCGCCGGTGGACGTATGTGTTCGAGGCAGGTCTCCTGGCTCACGAGTCGTCGCCCTTGCCCGGCCTTCCCGAGCCGCATGGGCTCAGTGGCATAGTCGAACAAGAACTCACCGTTCACAGTTGCGGGGGCAGCTTCGGCATGGTTCGGCGCCTAAGGCGCCGCTGTCACCGAATTCCCTCTTAGCTTCCAATCCTTGCGAATCGGAGGCACCTCAAACGCTATATATAGTAGGTCCGCATTTGCGCGCGCGCAATCGCTTCGAGAGGGCTTGTCACCGAAATGGATTCAAAAGCCCAGGGCGACACCATCCTTGCGGTGGTCGGAGGCGCCCCAGAGCAGGCCCTTTTCCCGGTCGATCCAGATGGCCTGGCAGCCCCCAAGGGGCTCGCTGGCCCAGCGTGTCCTGTGGCCACGCCGTTCGAGCTCGATGCGCACATCGTCCCCGATGGTGGGTTCGAGCGTGATGGCGCCCTCGGTGAAGAAGCTGCGCGGCTGGTCGCTGGCCTGCTGCACATCCAGGCCGCGATCGACGATCTGGGAGAGGATGTGCAGGTGCCCGACGGCCTGATACTGGCCACCCATGACGCCATAGCTCATCACCACCTGCCCGTTCCGGCGGACGATAGCGGGAATGATGGTGTGGAGCGGGCGCTTGGCCGGCCCATAGGCATTGGGGTGGTCCGGCACAAGGGAAAAGCCGGAGCCGCGATTGTTGAACAGCACGCCGCTTTGGGCGGCATAGATGCCGCTGCCAAAGGCATTGAATACTGAATTGATGAGGGAGATGGCATTGCCATCGGCGTCGACCACGCTGACATAGACCGTGTCGCGATGGACCGGAAAATCGTAGGTCTCCACCGGGCTGGCCCGATCCAGCGCGATGCGCTGGCGCAACTGCGCCATGGCGCTTTCGGAAAGCAGGGCATCGACGCTCAGCGGCATGGCGGCCGGGTCGGCGATATATTGGTCGCGCAGGCGATAGGCAGCCTTGGTGGCCTCGGCCAGCAGATGGATGCGGTCGGCCTGGCTCAGTTGCGGATCGGAAAGATCGAAGCCGTCGAGAAGGCGCGCCAGCACCAGCGCCGTCAGCCCCTGTCCGTTGGGCGGGCATTCGAGCAGTTCATAATCGCGATAGCGGGCGCTTATGGGCGCGCTTTCCAGGCTGACATGGCCGGAAAAATCGGCCAGTTCATGGGCACCGCCTACGGCCCGCAGGGTGGCGACCATGTCGGCCGCGACCGCGCCGGTATAAAAGGCATCGCGCCCCTCGCGGCCAATGCGGCGCAGGGTGTGGGCCAGCGCTGGATCGGCGAGGCGGTCGCCGATATCGAGCGGCCGGCCCTGCGGCAGGAATTGCGTGGCGGCCGGCGGATGGCCAGCGAGGCGATCGGAGTAAACCCGCCAGTCCAGCGCGACGCGCGGAGTGACGGTGAAACCGTTTTCGGCGGCGGCAATGGCGGGGGCGAGGACGGTTTCGAGATCGAGCCGGCCATGAGCCGTGCTCAGGCGGCACCAGGCATCCACGGCACCGGGAATGGTGACGGCATGGGCGGACCTGTCGGGAACACTGGCGTGCCCGGCTTGCAACAGGGTTTCGAGCCGCGCGGCGGCCGGCGTGCGGCCCGAGCCGTTGATGCAGACCGGCTCCGCGCCAGCGGGCGCATAAAGCGCAAAGCAATCGCCGCCAATGCCGGTCATATGCGGGTCGATGACGCATTGAAGGGCCACGGCGGCCAGCGCCGCATCCACCGCATTGCCGCCGGCGCGCAGCATGTCGAGCGCCACCAGCGTCGCCTGCGGATGGGAGGTGGCGGCCATGGCCTTTTCGGCAATGGCAACCGAGCGGCCCGGCACCATGAAATCGCGCTGCTGCATCCTGCCCGATCCTGCTAGAGGCGCTTGCCCGTCTGCCCATCGAAGATATGGACGGCCTCGGGCATGGGCGACATGGCGATGCGCTCGCCGGGGCGGGCGGTGAGCCGCTCGCGGAAGACACCGACCACATCGTCATCGCCGAGCTTGCCGAACAGCTGGGTTTCCGAGCCAGCGGGCTCGATGACCGCCACATCCACGGGAACGCCATCGGGATCGAGCCGGAAATGCTCGGGACGCACGCCATAGGTGAGCGGCTGGCCGGGCGCGGCATCGGGCATTGCGGCCAAAGGCAGCAGCGCACCGGATCGGGTGCGGAACTTGCCGTCCTCGATGGTGCCGGAGAAGAAATTCATCGCCGGGGAGCCGATGAAACTGGCGACGAACCGGTTGGCCGGACGATCGTAGAGTTCGAGCGGCGGGCCCATCTGCTCGACATTGCCATCGTTGAGCAGCACGATCTTGTCGGCCATCGTCAGGGCCTCGATCTGGTCGTGGGTCACATAGACGGTGGTGGTGCCCAGGCGCTGATGCAACGCCTTGATCTCGGTGCGCATCTGCACGCGCAGCTTGGCATCGAGATTGGACAGGGGCTCGTCGAACAGGAACACCTGCGGGTCGCGCACGATGGCGCGGCCCATGGCGACGCGCTGGCGCTGGCCACCCGAAAGCTGCTTGGGGCGGCGCTCCAGCAGCGGAGCCAGACCCAAAATGTCGGCGGCGCGCTCGACCTGGGCGCGGATTTCGGCCTTGGGCACCTTTTTGAGCTTGAGCGAGAAGCCCATGTTCTCGGCCACGGTCATATGCGGATAGAGCGCATAATTCTGGAACACCATGGCGATGTCGCGCTCCTTGGGCGGCACGGCATTAACCACCTTTCCGCCAATGCGCACCTCGCCATCAGAAATGGATTCGAGCCCGGCGATCATGCGCAAAAGCGTGGACTTGCCACAGCCCGAGGGGCCGACCAGCACGACGAACTGGCCATCCTCCACGTCAATGGAGACGTTCTTGATGACATCGGTTGCGCCATAGCTCTTGCGCAGGCCGCGAATTTCAACGGAAGCCATCAGCCTCTCCTAGGATCCAAGAACGGCCGCGAGCCGCAGGAGCACGGCTGCGTCGCGCCCCGCCCCGCCGGCATCGGACAGCACGGGGGCGCCGGTGTTGATGGAACTGGCGAAGGCCATGAGCTCCTGGGTGAAGGCATTGGCGCCCTTGGGCTCCCAATGCTCCACCAGCGTCTGGCCGTCGGCGCCGACGGTGCGGGCGGTGAGGCTGGCCAGTTGCGCCTTCTTGTAGGGCGGGGGCAGGTCTATGCGCAGGCTGCCATGGTCGCCATAGATCTCCACCCATTCCTCATAGTCGGGGAAATGGGTGAGCCAGTTCCAGGAGATGACCCAGTCGGGCCCGCCAGCGATACGGCCGAGCAATTGCAGCTTAGGCGGCTCGGACCGCTGGGAGCCCGGCGCATCCTGATGGCCGGAGATGACCTCAACGCTGTCTTTTGGAAACAGGGCGCGAAGCACGGCGGTCTGGTGGCAGACCGAGCCATGCAGCACATTGCGGAACAGCACCGGGTCGATGCCGGCCTCGGCGGCGATGGCGGCCTTGACCTCGGCCTGGTTCTGGGTGCGGGCAGCCTCGAGCTGGTCCTGGGTCACATCGGAGAAACGCTTGATGCCCAGATCGTCGGTCTGGCGCTCGTCGGAGGGATGCAGCACGGTCATGCGCACGAGGCGCAGGGGGCCGATGGCCTGCATGCGGCGACGGGCCTCGGCAATGGCGGGCTCGTACATCTTCATGTAGCCCACCTGAAGCACCAGCCCCTTTTCGGCGGCGAAGCCAGCATCGCGCGCGGCAATGGCCGGATCGTAGCTGTAAGGCTTTTCGGCAAAAACGTGCTTGCCGCTTTCGAGGGCCTGGCGGGCGATCTCGGAATGGGCGCCCGGGGTGCAGATCAGCACCGCGTCGACCTCCGCATCGGCCAGGACCGCGGCGGCGTCACTGGTGTAGCGGGCGCCAAGCTCTTCGCCCATGGCCCGGGCCAGACCCGCCGAAAGATCGCAGACATGGACCACGCTGAAACGCCCGCGCAAGGGCCCCAATATATTGGGCAGGTGAACGCTCTGGGTGATGAGGCCGAGGCCGATAATGCCCAGGCGGATGGGCGCAGCAGTCTGCGTCATTTTACGGCTCCTTCCAGCAGTCCGCTCATGAACCGCCTTTGCAAGAGGAAATAGGCGATCACCACCGGCAGCGCGACCAGAACGGCGGCGGCGGCGATGACCTCGGGTTCGGTGGTGCGCTCGTTTCCGGCAAAGAAGGAGAGCGACAGCGGCGCCGTCTGCACCGCGACATTGTCGGGCATGAGCACCAGCGCCAGCATGAACTCGTTCCAGGTATAGAGGAAAATCAGGCAGCTCAGCGTCATCACCGCGCTCATGCCGAGCGGGGCGTAGATATGGCGCAGGATGTCGAACTCCCCTGCCCCATCCAGCGCGGCCGCCTCGGCCAGGCTTTCGGGGAGCTGGGAGAAATAATTGGCCATCCAGAAGGTCGCCAGCGGCAGCGAGCTGGCCACCTGCGGCAGGATCAGCGCCCAATAGCTGTTGAGCAGGCCGGTGGCGGAGAAGAAATTGTAGAGCGGAATGATGCGCGCCTCGGAAGGCAGCACCAGCCCGATCATCAGCAGGGCGAAGACGAAAACCCGCCAGCGGAACTTGAGCACCGACAGGACATAGCCGGCGAGCACGGCGGCCACCGCCGTGGCGCCCACCACCGAAAAGGCGACCAGCGCGCTGTTCCAGAGCGAGCGGCTGAAGCCGCCGCGCGTCCAGGCGCCGATGAAGTTTTCCAGCGTCCAGCCGGTGGCGGCGCTGCCAGGGGCCGGCGACAGGGCGTGCAGCGCCACGGAAACGAAAGGATAGAGCGCGACGAGCGCCCCGATGATGAGCACGGCATGGCCGGCGATGACTTCCTTGCGTGATTCCATGGTCAGTCCCGCGACCTCAGCAGACGGGTTATGGCGCCCGTCAGAACCAGAATGAGGATGGTGAGCACCACGCTGGCCGCTGCGGCGAAGCCGACATTGCGGGTGACGAAAGCGCCTTCATAGATGAGATAGCTCGGAACCAGGGTCGAGGTGCCCGGCCCGCCCGAAGTGGTGTTCCAGACGATGTCGAAATTGCGCAGGGCATTGGTGACGGTGAGGACCAAGGCAATGGAAATCTCGCCGCGCAGTGCCGGCAGGGTGACAGCGAAAAACTCCTGCACCGCATTGGCGCCGTCGAGCCGGGCAGCTTCGTAAAGCTGGGTATCGATCTTCTGCGCGCCGCCGATGAACAGCACCATGCACAGGCCGAAATTGATCCAGGTGCCGATCAGGCCCACCGAGATCAGCGCGGTGTCGAAATCGCCGAGCCAGGCGCGGGTGAGGCTTTCCAGGCCCACCAGATTGAGCACGGCATTGATCGGTCCGTCATAGGCATAGATCCAGCGCCAGGCGACGGCGACCACCACGGTGGCCAGAATCTGGGGCAGGAACAGCACGGTGCGGAACATGGCCAGCAGGCGAATGCGAATGCGCGTCATGATGGCGACGATCAGCAGGCCGATCAGCACAGGCAACACCGCATAAAAGACGATCATGATAAGGCCGTGGCCGAAGACCGTCAGGGTCTGGGTATTGGTGAAGACCGAGACGTAATTGCGCAGGCCGACCCAGCGCGCCTGGGTGATGCCATCCCAGCTCAGGAAAGAGAAATAGGCAGTCTGGACGAGCGGCCACAGGCAGAACAGGGCGTAAACCGCCAGCCCCGGCGCCAGATAGAGCAGATGCCGCCAGGCAAAGCCGCCGATTGCCGGCTCGGCAGACCCTGAGGTCTGCCGAGGGGCGTTGTTGTTTTGCGATTGCGACGCAAGGGTCATTGGGCGAGACGCTCTGCCTGGTAGGGCTCCCAATCCTGCTGGACGGCAGCGATGAAGGAGTCGATGTCGGTGCGGCCGGCCAGCAGCATCTGGGCCTGGGTGCCCATGGTGCGCTGCATGGTCGGGGTCGCCCAGTCGAGATAGCCTACAAACTCGCCATCGGCAAAGAGCGCGCGGGCGGCCGCAAGCTGGGCCTCATGCATCGAGCCGGTGGGGGTCACCGTTTCGAGATTGGCATTGGGCAGGCGGCTCACATCGGCATAGGCCTGGGCGAAATCCTTGCTCAGCATCATGCCGAGGAAAGCCAGGGCCGCCGGCTCCAGCTCGGTCTTGGCGCTGACGTGCCAGGGCGTGCCGAACGTGCCGGTGGTGACATATTCACCCCCTTCGCCGCGCAGCAGGGTAAAGCCGAAAGCATCCGGATCGACCGCCGCGAGGCGCGCGCCGTTGAACGAGCCACCGAGGAAGAACACGCCCTCGCCGCCGCCAAAGGCCGCCACGGCGTCGTCGAGCGAGCGGCCATCATAGCCGCGGCCGAAATAGCCGGCGTCGCCCCAACCCTTGAGGGTTTCGAGCGCCTTGCGTATGCCCGGCATGTCGAAGGTCGAGCCTTCCTTACCGGCGATCCAGGCATTGACCTCATCGACGCCCGAATACATGTCGATGAGAATGCCCAGGACGTGCGAGCCCAGCGGGTACTGCGCGGCGTTGCCGAGCATGATGGGCAGCTCGCCCGCCTCATTGGCCTTGACCAGAGCGGCTTCGAGATCGCCGATGGACTGGGGCGGCTCGATGCCGAGCGCTTCGAGCTTGGCCTTGCTGTAGAACAGGCCCAGCGGCTGGGTGGCGCCGCCCATGCCGTAGATGTGGCCTTCGCCCCAGGCGGTGCCTTCGTCGTTCCAGCGCATGGAGGCAAAGCCGCTGGCCGGCACGCCCTGGTCGATGCCATAGGCAGTGATGAAATCGTCGAGCTGGCGCAGCAACTTGGCCTTGACCATGGTGCCCATGATGGCAAAGCCCTGGTTGCCGTTGGTCACATCCGGCGGGGTGTTGCTGTTCATGGCGTTGACGACGGTGCCCATCAGGTCGCCCCAGCCCTTGAGGGTGAGTTCCACCGTCACATTGGGATAGGTCTCTTCATAGAGCGGGATGAGCTTGTTGAGCATGGCTTCCTCGCCAGCATCGGCCCAGACGCGCAGGGTGACGTCACCCAGCGCCGCGACATCGTCCACGCTCAGCGGGGCGGTGATCTCGGCGGCGATGGCGGTGGACGCCATGCACAGGCTCAGCGCCGAAGCGGCGAGCATCAGGTTGAAATTCCGTCTTTGCATTTTCGTTTCTCCTATAACTTCCATGCGTTTCACCAATCGGCCCGGGCCCTCACCCAGTGCAGATTCTCTTGTTGTTCGGCATCGACTGCCGCATGATCGTGGCCGCCATCGGGGCGGCGGTCCTGCTCCACCACGATCCAGCCGCGATAATTCTGTCGCCCCAGCGCGCGCATGAAGGCCGCCAGGTCGAGATCGCCCGCATCCAGGCGCGTGGAAGCATCGGCCATGCCGAAAACCCGGCCGTCCTCACTGGCGGCGCGGACCGGAGCCATGGCCACATTCTTGATGTGGATGTGATTGACCCGGTCGCCCCAGCGGGCCAGCAGATCCAGCGGATCGTCACCGCCGGCGGCGGCATGGCCGGTATCGAGCGTCATGGACAGCTCGCTCCCCTCCAGCAGGCGGTCGACCTCATGAGGCTGCTCGACATGGGTGCCGGTATGGGGGTGATAGGACACCATGAGCCCGTAATCGGCGGCGATGCGGGCGGCGTCATTCATGCCCTCGATCAGCACTTTCCACTGACCGGCATTGAGGTCGAGCTCGGGATGGCGGGTGCCGCGCATCACATGTTTCTTGATCTCGGGCTCGGTTTCTTCGGCGAGGATGACCGGGCCTGACTGGGGAAAGGCGGCAAGCGTGGCGCAGACCGCGCGCAGCCCTTCGATATCGGCGGCCATGACCTCGGGGCCATGCAGCGGACGCAGCGGCACATAGGCGCCGGCCGAGCGCAGGCCGAATTCATCGAGCGTCGCTACCGTGCCGGCCGCATCGGGGCCGAAAAAGCCCAGCGGGCCCAGCTCGACACCGTCATAGCCGGCCTTTTGCAGAGCCGAGAGAATATCGCGCGGCGTGCGGCCGGCGGGAAGGCTATGCGGCCCCCACACGCCCCAGGTAACCGGCGCATTGGCGATGAGAACGGACATGTCTAGGCTCCTTGGGCTTTTGCCGGGAATGCAGACCCAGCCAGTTGCCGCGCGCGGTTGATGGCGCCGCTGACGGGAGGATTGGCCAGCATGGCCACGGTGGTGCCATCGCCCAGGCGCTGGGCGACGGCGGACGAAAAGGCATCGAACAGAGCGGGTTGGTTGCGCAGTACGCCGCCGGCGCACACCACGGTGGAAACATCGCCGCCGCGCTGGCGCAACTGCTCGATCAGCCGAGCCATGGCCTCAGCCTGATCGAGAATGATGCGGCGGGCGCGAACCGAACCGGAAGCGGCCGCCTCGAACACCACGCGAGCCGCCTGCGCCCAGAGGCGGGGCTCGACGCTGGCCAAGTGATAGGACCACGCGTGAGGATGGGTGACACCCAGGGCCTGCATCAGCGCGGGCGCAAGGCAATCCTGCTCGGCGCTGTCATAAGCATCGAGCACCTGCCGCGCGGCATCGCGCACGAGCCCGACCGCGCCGCCTTCGTCGCCAAGTACCCAGCCCCATCCGCCAACCGTCACCGCGCCGCCATCGGCCAATATAGCGGTGGCCGAGGAGCCGGTGCCGGCCACCAGCCCGGTGCCGGAGCTCAGACCATGGGCCAGCACCAGCAGATGAGAATCGTTGAGCATCTCGACCAGCGGATAATGCCGGCGCAACGGCGCAATCAGGGTATCGTGCTGCTCGGGGCTGTCATTGCCGTGAACGCCGGCGACGATCGCGGCCGGAACCGGCATGCCGGAGAGTTCATCGCGCAGAAGCTGCGCCAGCGCCTCAGCGCGCGCGGCGTCGGTCATGGCGGCCCAGCCGGTATTGCCGTGGACACGATCGCCCAGCACCACGCCGGCTGTGGTTTCGATGCGGATATGGGTCTTGGTGCCCCCGGCATCTATGCCGACAAGCACCCGCCCCGAAGCCGTGACGCTCATGCGGAGGCCCCGACGCGGTCGGTCTTGGTGTCGAGACGGATGAATACGGGCTCGTTGATGTCGATGCCGCGCAGATCGGCGGCGTGCAGGGTCAACCGCTGGGCCAGGAAACTGCCGACAATGGCAAAGCCGATGCCTTCGCTGACCGGAACCGGCAGCTCCAGCGTCAAAAGGGTGGGAACGCGCGGAGTGCCGCCGCCCAGGCCGGTGACATAGGCGAGCCGGTCGGACTGCTCGGCCAGTTGGTCGATGAGAAGCGCTTCGCGCGCACCGCCGAAAACGACATGCCCGGCCTTGCCGGCTGCATCCATGGGGCCATGCAGATATTGGCGGGTTTCCATGCCGGTCGCCATGAGCCGCGGGCCTTCGCGGAACATCAGCGCCGCCTCTTCGGCGATGGAGGCCGAGGGCGCGGGGGCAACGAAATCGACGCTTGGACAGGCGATCAACTGGCCGGCAAGGTCGCGCAGCGCATCGTCGGCGGCCATGATCCGAGCCATGCCGGAACCGATCCAGTCCTGCCAGCGGGCGAGATCGTTCCGACCTGCCCAATAATCGGCCAGAAGGCCCAGCGCCAGCATGGTGCCGGTGAAGCTGACGAAGGACACGGAACTGTCGGACAAATTGCCCAGATTGAGCCCCTGCCCGCACACTTCACCCAAGGGAGAGGGGTGATAATTGGTTACGGCGAGATTGTTCTCACCCTTGGCGCGCGCCGCCAGATCGACCACCTCGGCGCTGCGGCCGCTCTGGGAGATGAAAATCACCATGCCATCGGAAAGAGCGCCATCGAGCGGCCATTCGCTGGCGAGGAAACGGGACGCCTTAATGCCGTCCTGGCGCAGGCGATAGACCGGCGCGGCGGCGGCGGCATGGCTGGCCCCGATTCCCAGGATGGAAATGTCGGCGGGCCTTTGCGGTTGGAGGGCCCCGATCTGCTCCCAAAGGCGGGGCACCATAGCCACCAGGGCTTCAGCCTGGCCGGCATAGGAGGCCGCTGCGCTGATCCATGCGCGCTTGGGGTAGATCGTACCGGACAATTGGGGCCTCCATAATTCTGTTATTTTTTAAAGTTACAAACTTTAATAAATAGGTCAAGTGCCCAAAGCGGATTGGCGTGCTACGACTTTTGGAGGGAATCAGGGGGAAACGCCCATGCAGGAGCTGGCCGACGCCAGGATTTCGGACGTTGCGCGCGCCATCTTCGCCAGCCTGGCCCGCGCCCGCCAGGCGACGCGAAAAATGATTGCCGAGGATGTGGGCGTGAGCCTGCCG
This sequence comes from Devosia sp., assembly GCF_034675085.1. Taxonomy (GTDB): domain Bacteria; phylum Pseudomonadota; class Alphaproteobacteria; order Rhizobiales; family Devosiaceae; genus Devosia. The sequence goes on along the minus strand of NZ_JAUCDN010000027.1, from coordinate 7,046 downwards.
ACGGTGACGACGGCGCTGGCCGAGTTGAGCGGCGCCAGGCTGGCCACCGAATTGCGCCGGGAACAGGGCGCACGCGGACGGGCAACGCTGGTCTATGGCATCAGCCCACTGGCGGGCTGGATCATGGGCATCGATATCGGCGCCACCCAGATCACGCTTGTGGCAATGGGCCTGGACGGCACCGAGCTGGACCGGCAGAATCTCGACCATGGCGGCGCGCCGCTGCAAGCGGCGGGGCTGGCAGGTGCGCTGGCGCAGAAGGCCGCCGCCCGCCAGGGGGGCGCCGCTCCATTGCGGGCAGTGGCGCTGGCGCTCAACCAGATCGTGCCGCGCCGGCTGGATGGGGGCGAAACGCCCACCGTCCCCCACGCCATGGTGGAACGCTTCGCGACGGCGGCGGCGCTGGACGCCACCGTTCCGCTGCTGGTGGAAAACAACGTCAATTGCGCCGCGGTGACCGAGCATCAGCACGGGCTGATGCGCGACCACGCCGACGCGGTCTATTTCCAGATCGGCGTCGGCATCGGCGTCGGCATTTTCTGCGACGGGCGGCTGATCCGGGGCGGGCACGGGGCCAGCGGAGAGCTGGCGCAGGTGCCCGTTTCATGGTCGGCGGACGTGGATTCGCCGCGCAATGCCATCGAGACCGCCTATGGCTCAACCGGGCTGATCGCGCGGCTGCGGCCTTTCTGGCCGAGCGGCCTGTCCATGCCCGGCAGCATCACCGAAGTGCTGAACGTAGCGCTGGATGAAATCGCCCAGGCACGAGGGATCATCACCGAGCATGGCATTGCGCTGGGACGCCTCGCGGCTGCAACGGCGACCCTGCTCGACCCCTCCATCCTGGTCATCGGGGGAGGCCTCTCGCGCAATGGCCTCCTCACTGAAACCATGGCAGCGGAGTTCGCCGCACGCACCCGCTTCACCCGGATCGACATCAGCCGGCTGGGCCGTCACGCCACCGCCGATGGCGCCGCCATCATCGCCAGCGAATATCTCAACCGCAAGATCGCGGACCGGCACTACCGGACCACGATCTCCAACCCACCGGTATGGACGCCGGCGGCTTAGTGGCTGTTTTCGAGCCGCGCCACGACCTGTTCCAAAGTAGCGATGAAGCCGGGCCAGCTGGCCTGGGCGCCCTGGTAGAACTGCTGCTGGTCGGGCGCGAAGCCGGATTGCTCCATGCGCAGATGCGTGCCTGCCGCGCTGGGCGTCAGCGTCCAGGTGACGATGCTGTCGAGCCCATAGGCAGCCCAGCTATAGACCAGCGACCGATTGGGCTCCACCGACCGGACCTGGCAATCGACCGCCCCCCAATCCCCGCTCAGCTTGAAGGCATGGCCGACCACGGGGCTGAAATCATTGGTCATCAGCCATTCCGCGATCAGATGTGGCTGGGTCAAGGCACGCCAGATCCTTTCGGGCGGAAAGGGCATGTCGCGTTCGACGACGACGGAAAGCGTTTCGGGGTTGGTCATTGATCCATCCTTTTGAGCAGGTCTTCGAGACTGTCGAGCCGATGATTCCAGAAGGAGGCCATCTGGCCGGCCCAATCCGTCAACGGCGTCAGCGCACCGGGAAGCGCGCGATAATGCGTGTTGCGGCCTTGCGGCCGATCTTCCACCAGGCCGGCTTGCCGCAGCAGCCCGAGATGGCGTGACACCACCGGCTGGGACACCCCGGCGCCCGCTGTAAGCGAAGCCACGGTCTGCTCGCCCTCGCGGCACAGCCGCTCGAAAAGGGCGCGCCTCGTGGGGTCGGCAAGCGTTTTGAAAAGCAGATCGGGCGCGGGCAACATCGGAAATCCATAGCTGTATGGCTATGGATTATTCATAGCCATACAGCTATGGATAAGTCCAGCCCAAAGGCGTCGATTAAGAAAATATTCTCTACCCCGGCAAGAAGGCCCGGACCGTGGTTGCTCTTGGCAAGATGTGCTCTCGATAATTCGCCCCGCAATTTTGGAAATGTTTCAGGGGGAATGCATGATCGGATTTGGCAGATGGGCGCTGGCCGCCGGCGCCGCCTTGTGCCTGGCGCTGCCGGCAGTGGCGCATGGGGAAACCGAAGTGGAGGTGCTGACGCCAGGCGCGGCGGCGGGCACAGTTCTGGGCGAACATCGCTTCGTGCTGACATTCGAGCCCACGGCGGTGGACGGCATGGGGCTGGTCCGCTCGAAATTCCAGCGGGAGGGGGTTTTCGCCGAGCTTCTGTCCGACATGGCCGACCAGATCGCCCTGCCCCAGGACATTCCGGTCACCTTCACCGATTGCGGCGGCGCCAATGCCTATTGGTCGCCGGCGGAGCGAAGCCTGACCATGTGCTACGAGCTGATGGCCCTCTATAATACCAGCTACGCCCATATCGAAGGAGAGGAGCAGGCCTTTCTGAAGGGGCTGGAAGCCGAGGACGTGCTGATGGGCACGACGCTCTTCATCCTCATGCACGAGCTGGGCCATGGGCTGACCGACGTGTTCGACTTGCCGATCACCGGCAAGGAGGAGGACGCGGTCGACCAGTTTGCCACGCTGGCGCTGATCGGGGCTGATGAGGAGAGTGACAGCTTCGAGGAGCGACCCTCGCGGCTGGCGCTGCTCGGGGCCTATTTCTTCATGCAGCTCGCAAGCGAGCCGGCGGAACTGACCCGCGACATCTTTTCGGACGAACACGCCCTGGGCCAGCAGCGCTATTATGACGTGATGTGCCTCGTGCTGGGGGCCAATCCGGACCTCTATGCTCCCATCCTCACCCCAGGCCTGATGATGGTTCTGGAAACGGCGGACAAGAGCCCCGGCCAATTCGACGGCGAAAAGGTTCAGGACTGGCTGCGCAAGACCGACGCGCTCAACATCCTGCCCTACAGCCGCGCCGTGCGCTGCCCCGCCGAATACGCCCGCTACAATGCGAGCTGGGACTTCATGTTCGACACTTTCATGGTGCCGCAGGGCCAATAAAAAGAACCGGCGCCCCAAGGGGCGCCGGTGCCGGTTCGGTCAGAGCCAATAGGGGGCGACACCGTAATAGTCGTGCAGGCGGCGTCCGTTTTCGGGAGTCCAGTAGCTCTCGTCTTCATCCGCATAATGGGGGGCGCCTTCGATCTGCTCACGGGTGAGATCGACGCGATAGCCGCCCAGGCTTTCGTCATAATTGAGCTTGGACCAGGGAAGGGGATAGTGATCCTCGCCCATGCCCAGGAAACCGCCGAAGCTCAGCACGGCGTAGGACACCTTGCCGCTGCGCTTTTCGACCAGGATACGCTCGATGGTGCCGATGCGTTCGCCCGCCGGGTCAAACACCTTGGTGCCTTCCACCTTGTCGGAAGCGATCAGGTCGTGGGTTTCCTTGACGTTGGCATCGCGGTTGCGCATGTCGTCATAGGCCATGTTCTTGCTCCTTGGGTTTGAGTATGCGGGGGCAACGCACCCTCCGTCGGCCCAGTTCCCCGATTGTGAAACTGTGATCGCGCCCGCCCGTGGCGGAACCGTGTGGACGATCGGAGCATTCCTCCTGCGGGCCATAAGGCCCGAAACGCAGCGGCGGAGGAAGCACGATGGCAGGCAAGACCGATCTCAAGGCGCCCGATGTTGCCGTGGTCGATGCATTGGTGGATGAAACCGGAGCGCCGATCGTGGTGCCGGAAGGCTCGCCCCTGAGCACGACCGACGCTCTGGAAGAAAGCGTGGGCGCGACCAGCCCGACCGGCTGGTGGTTCTATGGCGTTCTGGCGCTGGCCATCGTGATCGCATTGCTGCTGGTGCTGCAAATGCTCAACGGCGCGCCCGGCACCGCTACCCAGCCCAGTTCGCCGACGGCGCAGCCGTTGACCGCACCGCAATAAAAAAGCGCAGCCCGGAGGCTGCGCTTTTGCTTTCGGGCGCGACAAACGATCAGCCGTTGATCGGCGCGATCTGGATTTCCACGCGGCGGTTCTGCGCGCGACCGGTTTCGGTGGCGTTCGAGGCGATGGGGCTCATCGAGCCCTTGCCCTCGATGTAGAAACGGCGCTGGTCGATGCCCTGGTTAGCCAGGATGGTGGCGACCGAAACGGCGCGGCGCTGGCTCAGCGACAGATTGTGCGAATCCGAGCCGGTCGAATCGGTATGGCCGTAGACGTCGACGATGGTCTTTTCGAACTTCTTGAGCACGAGGGCCACCGAGACCAGGGTCTGGTTGAACTGGGGCTGCACATTCGACTGGTCGGTGGCGAACGTGATGTTGGAGGGCATGTTGAGGATGATGTTCTGCCCCACGCGGGTCACCGAGACCCCGGTGCCCTGAAGCTGGGCGCGCAATTCGGCTTCCTGCTGGTCCATATAGGAACCGATGGCCGCGCCGGTCAGCCCGCCCACGCCTGCGCCGATCAGGGCGCCGACGCGCGGATCGCCCCCCACCGCCGCACCGACGATGGCACCGGCGACGGCGCCGCCGCCCACGCCGATCAGGCTGCCGCCAGCCGTGTTGGAAAGCCGGCTCTGGCCGGTATAGGGATCGGTGGTGGTGCAGGCCGTCAGCGCCAGCGTGGCCGCGATGGCGACCAGATATTTCGACTTCATGTGCTATCCCCCTGAAGGATGGTGAGTGGCCGTTTGTTTACCACACTGAATAAGGCAGTATGGTGGTGAACGAAAGTAGCTGAACCGGCAATGAACCGGCCGAAGGCTCAACTATGGGCCCAGCCGCCGTCGACGAGAAATTGCTGGCCCGAAATCATGACGCTGTCCTCGGCGGCCAGGAACAGGGTCATGCGCGCGCAATCGTCGGGATAGACATGGCCGGCCAGCGCCTGGCTGGTCTCGATAGCAGCCATGTCGGCCTTGCTGAGCCAGAGCTCGCGCTGGCGTGGAGTGATGACGGCGCCCGGCACCAGGGTATTGACGCGGATGCCCGACTTTCCCAGTTCCCGCGCCATGGCACGGGTCAGCCCGTGAAGGGCGGCCTTTGCCGTTTCGTAGATGGGAATGGAGGGCGTCAGCACCATCCAGCTTATCGAGCCGGTATTGATGATGGAGCCACGCCCGGCCCTGATCATGCCCGGCGCCACGGCCTGAATGGCGAAAAAGGCGTGGTCGAGATTGACCGCCATGTTCCGCTGCCAATAATCGGATGTCACCTCACGCCAGTCGTGGCGCTGATCGTGTGCGGCGTTGTTGACCAGCACCAGCGCATCGCCGTGACTGGCGGCCAATTCGGCAATGGCGGCCTGATAGGCGGCGATATCGGTGATGTCGCAGGGCAAAAAGCGCACGCTGTCGCCGCCGGCGGCAAGCTCGGCGGCCAGCGCCGCCCCGGCATCGGCATCAATATCGACAAAACCAACCCGGGCCCCCTGCGCCGCGAAATGGCGTACATGGCTTTCACCAATCCCCGACGCGCCGCCCGAAATGATCACGGGAACGCCGGAAAGGCTCGGATATTGGGCAAACTCGGTCATGAAGGCAGTGATCCCGGCAATATTGATGCGGCGCAAGCGAGGATGCTAATGCGGGCGCGGCGCGGCTTCAACCGCCTGCCCCTGCCGATCAAAACCCTCAAAAGCGCGATATTTTTGCCTTCTTGCCGCATTGGCAGCAGCGGCAACGCACTTTAGAATGACTCTTAAGGCTGTGAGGCGCCCGCACCTCGAAACGCTAGGATTCCTTGAGAAAAACGCGCGGCGAATTGACCTATGTCAATGCCGGATCGGGGGGCATAGGTATGGCTTGCAGCCGGGATGGCATTGCCCGCCCTGCGCCGGCACGGAAGGACTTTCGATGGATTATCGCGGCATTTTTGAGGATGCAGTGGACACGCTGCGGGCGGAAAAACGCTATCGCGTTTTCGCCGATATCGAGCGGATCGCCGGCGGTTTTCCCCGCGCCATCTTCCGCGACGACGCCGACAATGCCCGCGAAATCACCATCTGGTGCTCCAACGACTATCTGGGCATGGGCCAGCACCCCAAGGTGATCGCCGCCATGCAGGAAACGGCCGGAAAACTGGGCGTCGGCTCGGGCGGCACCCGCAATATTTCCGGCACCAACCGGCCGCTGGTCGAGCTCGAGCGCTCTTTGGCGGATCTGCATCGCAAGGAAGGCGCGCTGATCTTTACGTCCGGCTTCGTCTCCAATGAGGCCGCCATCTCCACCATTGCGCGGCTGCTGCCCAATTGCGTCATCTTCTCGGACCAGCTCAACCACGCCTCCATGATTCAGGGCGTACGCCAGTCGGGCATGGAAAAGAAGATCTTCAGGCACAATGACGTGGCGCATCTGCGCGAACTCCTGAGCCAGGTCGATCGCAAGCGGCCCAAGCTGATCTGCTTCGAGTCGGTCTACTCGATGGATGGCGACATCGCCCCGATCAAGGAAATCTGCGATCTGGCCGAGGAATTCAGCGCCCTCACCTATATCGACGAAGTCCATGCCGTGGGCATTTACGGACCGCGCGGGGGCGGCATTGCCGAGCGCGACGGCCTGATGGACCGCATCGACGTCATCGAGGGCACGCTGGCCAAGGGCTTCGGCACCATGGGCGGCTATATCACCGCCAACAAGGCCATTATCGACGCCGTGCGTTCCTATGCGCCCGAATTCATCTTCACCACCTCCCTGCCCCCGGCGCTTTGCGCCGCCGCTCGCGCCTCGATCGAGCATCTCAAGGGCAATGGCCTGGAGCGCGAGCAGCATCAGCGCCAGGCCAGGCTGACCAAGGCCATACTGGCCGATGCGGGCCTGCCGGTGATGGAGACAGCGACCCATATCGTGCCGCTGATCGTGGGCGATGCGCGGCTGGTCAAGGCCGCCAGCGACATGCTGCTGGACAAGCACAACATCTATATCCAGCCCATCAACTATCCCACCGTGCCCAAGGGCACCGAGCGGCTGCGCATCACGCCCACCCCGCTGCACACCGACGAGATGATTATCGAATTGCGCCACGCGCTGGTCAGCGTCTGGACGGCCCTCGAAGTGCCGCGCGAAAAGGCCGATGCCGCCATCACCGCCAGCAAGCTGACCTCGGGCGATCTGACCCTGCCCAGCCTGGGCGGGTGATTGCCTCCACCG
>NZ_JAUCDN010000026.1:0-19668 GCF_034675085.1 Devosia sp. | reverse complement strand
CTGATGCAGTGGTGGTTCGGCGACAATATCTGGCCGACCACGCGCTACCGCTGGGCCGATAGCGAAGGCTATGCAAAGCTCACGGCGCTGCTGGAAGAAGCCCAGCGTCTCTCGGGCGACGAGCAGCAGGCCAAGTGGAATGAAGCCATGGACCTCATCTCCGATGAAGTTCCGCTCTATCCGCTGCTGCATCGCCAGTTGCCGACCGCCTGGAATGCGGATGAACTCGAAAACTTTGCCCCGGTTCCTACCACTGGCCTGTCTTTCCTCGATGTCGGTGTAAAGAAGTAGGCTGGTTCCGCGCTTCGGCGCGACACATATTGGGCTCCGGGTGCCACCCGGAGCCTGCTCCCCTTCCCGCTCACGCAGAAGAGAGCCAGGCGAAATGCTGAACGTGCTCAATCTGATCGGACGCAGGCTTGTCCAATTGCCGGTCATGATCCTCGGGATCACTTTCCTCGTCTTTTTCGTCATGTCGTTTTCGAATGTCGATCCAGCCATCACCGCGCTGGGCGAAGGGGCGTCCCTGGAGGCACGGCAGGCCTATCGGCTCGAACATGGCCTGGATGAGCCGTTGCTGATCCGCTACGTCAATTTCGTTATCGGCCTCGTCCATTTCGATCTGGGCACCTATTCAGCGCGGCAGCTGCCGGTTATCGACGAAGTGGCGCGGGCTTTTCCCATCACGCTGCAACTGACCTTTCTGGGCCTTATCTTCGCCGTCGCCTTTTCGCTGCTGCTTGGGGTGATCGCGGCCATTTACCGCGACCGCTGGCCCGATCAGGCGATCCGCGTCCTGTCCATCGCCGCGCTCTCGACGCCGAGCTTCTGGCTTGCCGTGCTGCTGATCCAGGCCCTGGGCCACAAGGTCGGGATTTTTTCGCTTTTGCCCACTTCGGGGCGCCTTCCCGGCATGACCGACAATTTCTCCGGCTGGTTCGCGCGCATGCTGCTGCCATCCATCGCGCTCGCCGTGCCGGTGATCGGCCAGCTCTCTCGTGTCGTGCGCACCGCTGTGGTCGAGGAACTGGACAAGGACTATGTCCGCACGGCGCTGGGCGCGGGTATTCCTCGCCATGTCGTGGTCGGCCGCAACGTGCTGCGCAACGCGCTGATTACTCCCATTACCGTTCTCGGCCTGCGCATCGGCTATCTCATGGGCGGCGCGGTAATCATCGAGGTCATCTTCAACATCAACGGCATGGGCATGCTGATCCTCAACGGGGTCAGCAATAACGAGCCCAATCTCGTCCAGGGCGTGACCCTGACCGTGGCGATTGCCTTCATCGTCATCAATGTCGTGGTCGATCTGCTCTACGTGCTGGTCAATCCGCGCATCCGGGATATTTGACGTGATCAGAACCGAAACCACCAAAAAGCTTTCCGTGCCCGGCCTGAGCCTCGCCGGACTGCGGAACCTGCCCAAAGCCTCCAGGATCGCGCTGGCCGTTCTGGTGCTGGTGTGCCTCGGTGCGGTGTTTGCGCCGCTGATCTCGCCCTTCGATCCGTTCCAGACCGGCCTGACCCGCGGCCCCTCTGGCCCCGACGCCTCCAATTGGTTCGGCACCGACCGCCAGGGGCGGGACGTCTTTTCGCGCCTTGCCTATGGTGCCCGCTACTCGCTGATCATCGGCCTGGCGGCTACCGGCGTCGCCCTTCTGGCGGCCTCGATTCTGGGCGCCATCGCGGCAACGGCGGGCAAATGGGTCTCCGAGGTGCTGATGCGCGTGCTGGACATGGTCATGTCCTTTCCCGGTATCGCCCTGGCCGTGGTCTTCGTCACCGTCTTCGGCCAGAGTCTGCCGGTATTGGTGCTGACCATCGCCTTTCTCTATACGCCCCAGCTCACCCGCATCATCCGCGCCAATATCATCGGCCAATATGGCGACGACTATGTTGCCGCCGTAAGGGTGATGGGCGCCTCCACCCCCCATATCCTGATCAAGCATGTGGCGCGCAATTGCATCGCGCCGGTGCTGGTCTTCGCCACCATTCTGGTGGCCGATGCGATTGTCTTCGAGGCCTCGCTCTCCTTTATCCAGGCTGGCGTTCCCGATCCCGAGCCGAGCTGGGGCAATGTCATGGCGGCCGGAAGGCAATTGGTGATGTCCGGCGGCTGGTGGTCCACCTTTTTCCCCGGCATGCTGATCACCGTCACCGTGCTGGCGCTCAATATCCTGGCGGAGGGCATGACCGACGCCATGGCCGCGCCCCGCGCCCGGGCTGCCATCGACCAAAGCCAGGTGGCCGCCGCCATCGACGAGCTTTCCGCCCCAAAGGCCGAATATGTTGCATCCACGGGCATGTCGCTCGATGAGCGGCTGGCCGAGCTGCGCCGCGTCGAGCTGGCGCGGACGGATCGCCTGGTGGGCGACGACAGCAAGCCGCCTTTGCTGGAAGTAAAAAATCTCAGCATCGCCTTTCCGCGCCATGGCGCGGTCAATGTGGTCGATGACATCTCTTTCAGCGTCCGGCCCGGCGAGACGGTGGCGCTGGTGGGCGAAAGCGGGTGCGGCAAATCCATCACCTCGCTGGCCATCATGGGCCTACTCGATCCGCGCGCCAAGATTGCCGGGGAAATCCTGTTCGAGGGTCGCAACCTGCTGACCATGACCGAAAAGGAACGCAATGCCCTGCGCGGCAAGGGCATCGCCATGATCTATCAGGACGCCCTATCCTCGCTAAACCCGGCCATGCTGATCCGCTCGCAAATGGCCCAGCTCACTGCGCGCGGCGGCACCCGTACGGCCGAAGACCTGCTCACCATGGTGGGGCTCGACCCGGTCCGCACGCTCAATTCCTATCCGCATGAGCTTTCGGGCGGCCAGCGCCAGCGCGTTCTCATCGCCATGGCCCTCACCCGCAACCCCCGTCTGGTGATCGCCGATGAGCCGACCACGGCTCTCGACGTGACGGTGCAAAAGCAGGTGGTCGAACTGCTCAACCGGCTGCGCGAAGAACTGGGCTTTGCCATGCTCTTCGTGTCGCACGATCTGGCGCTGGTGGCCGAAATCTCCCACCGCATCTCGGTCATGTATGCCGGTCAGATGGTTGAGCAGGGCCGAACCCGCGAAATCCTCACCCAGCCCGTGCATGAATATACACGCGGCCTTCTCGGGGCAGTGCTCAGCATCGAAGCCGGGGTGTCCCGCCTGCATCAGGTGCGCGGCACGGTGCCTTCGCCGCGCGAATTCCCGCCCGGCGACCGCTTCGCACCCCGCTCGTCCAATCCGGAGCGCAATGCCGGGATACGCCGCGTGCTGCGCCAGGTGCCCGGCACCGAGCACTACTATGCCGCCCATCCCGATGACGAGCCGGTCCGGCCCCTTGAGGTGCGCGCATGAGCACTCCAGTGAACAAAGACATCGATGCCCTGATCGAATTGCGCAATGTCTGCGTCGATTTTCGTGTCCGCTCTTCGCTGTTCAGTCCGGTGGTGCTGCGCGCCCTGGATCACGTCTCGCTGGCGGTCCATCGCGGCCGCACGCTGGGCGTCGTGGGGGAATCGGGCTCGGGCAAGTCCACTGCGGCCAAGGTGCTTATCGGGCTGCTCGCGCCCAGCTCCGGCCAGATTTTCTTTGCCGGTGAAGAGGTCAGGAACTTCGATGCCCGCACGCGCAAGCGCATCGGGCGGGTGGTGTCGGTGGTGTTTCAGGACCCGGCAACGGCGCTCAATGCCCGCATGCTGGTGCGGGATGCGCTGATCGACCCCCTGCAAGTGCATGGTATCGGCGACGAACAGAGCCGTATCCGACGCGTCAGCGACCTGATCTCCATGGTCGGCCTGCCCAAATCCGTACTCGACGCCATTCCGGCCCAGCTTTCGGGCGGCCAGCGCCAGCGCGTTGCCATTGCCCGTGCTCTGGCGCTGGAGCCGCAGGTGATCGTGGCCGACGAGCCCACCTCGGCGCTCGACGTCTCCGTTCGCGCCCAGATCCTCAATCTGCTTCAGGATCTCAAGCGCGAGCTCGATCTGGGCATGGTCTTCATTTCCCACGATATCCAGACCGTGCGGCATATCTCCGACGACATCGCCGTCATGCATCGCGGCAAGATCGTCGAATTCGGCCCGGGCGCGCAGGTGCTCGGCTCACCCTCGCAAGACTACACGCGCACCCTGCTGGCGGCAGCTCCAAGCCTGCTGCATGCCGGGCCCACCGACACGCCTTCCTCTCCTTCCTCCTGACCCTCGGTACTCCCATGTCCAAGCATAATTTCCACGGCATCGTTCCCCCCATCGTTACCCCCATCAATGACGATGGAACAGTGAATTTCGACGACCTCGCCAGGCTGGTCGAATATCTCCTCGTCTCGGGCGTCCATGGCCTGTTCGCGCTCGGCTCCACCGGCCAGGTCTGCTACCTCTCCGAGGAAGACCGCATCGCCATCGTCGAATGCATCGTCAGGGTCAACGCCGGCCGCGTGCCGGTGATCGCCGGCGCCATGGAAGTGTCGTCCCAGAGCGTGATCCGCACCGCCAACAAGATGATTGCGGCGGGCGCCGACGCCATCGTCACCACCGCGCCCATGTATACGATCAATGACGAGAACGAGGTGGCTGATCACTTCCGCGCCGTCGCCGCCGGCATTTCCGTGCCGCTCTTTGCCTATGATATTCCGGTACGCGTGCACAAGAAGCTCTCCCCGGGACTGCTCGTCCAGCTCGGCAAGGAAGGCGTCATCGTCGGCGTCAAGGATTCCTCCGGCGATGACGTCAGTTTCCGGCGCCTGCTGGCCATGAACGAGGCCGCGGGCAAGCCGCTTTCCGTGTTCACCGGCCACGAAATGATCGTCGACGCCATGGCGCTGATCGGGGCCGATGGCGCCGTTCCCGGTGTTGCCAATGTCGAGGCGGAGGCCTATGTGCGTCTGTGGAACGCGGCCAAGGCCGGCGATTATGCCACCGCCGTCAAGGAGCAGAAATTCATCAACCAGCTCTTCGAGATCGTCTTCGTGCCCACTGGCCGGTCGGGCGATGCCGCCGGCGTCGGCGCCTTCAAGGCCGCCATGGCCGCTCGCGGCATCATCTCTTCGCCAGCCATGACGGCTCCGCTCAGGAGGCTCGATGCACAAACCACCGCCAGGATTGAAACCATCGTGGATGGCCTGGGCCTGAGCGCCTGATCCATCTGCTTGCCGAGGGACGAAAATGGACGTGTTGAACCGCATCCGCGGGGGGCTGGTGGCCTCCTGCCAGCCAGTCGATGACGGTCCGATGGATCGTCCGGAGATTGTTGCCGCCATGGCGCAGGCCTGCGTCGCCGGCGGGGCGGCGGCGTTGCGCATCGAGGGCGTTGACAATCTCAAGGCCACGCGGTCCCTGGTAAATGTGCCGATCATCGGCATCGTCAAATCCGACCTGCCCGACAGCCCGGTGCGCATCACCGTGCGCATCGAGGAGGCTCTGGCGCTGGCCGAGGCCGGCGCCGATATCATCGCCTATGACGCCACCGATCGCCCTCGCCCCGACAGCAGGGAGGCCATTCTCGCTACCATTCTCGGCGCCGGCAGGATCGCCATGGCTGACGCTTCGACGCTCGAAGACGGCAGGATCGCGCTGGCGGGCGGCGCCCAGATCCTGGGTACGACGATGTCGGGCTATACGGCACAAACCGAGGGCCGCGATTCCGGCCCGGATTTCGATCTCATCGCCGCCTTCCGCGCGCTCGGTGCATTCGTCATGGCCGAGGGTCGGATCAATACTCCCGCACTCGCCGCTGCCGCACTTGCCGCCGGCGCCGATGCCGTTACGGTCGGCAGCGCCTTGACGCGTCTGGAACACGTGACGGGCTGGTTTGTCACGGCCATCGAGGGGCACAAATGAGCCTTGCCGGCTTTGCCGTCGATCTGGGCGGCACCAAGATCGCGGCGGCACGCATCGAAGCCGGACGCGTCGCAGCGCGTGTTCAGGACCGCACCGATGCTGGTGCCGGTCTGGATGCGCAATTGGCTGGAATGGCCCGCTTGCTCGCATCGCTCGATTATCGCAGCGGCGATCCGCTTGGCGTGGCCGTCGCCGGGCGCGTCGACCGTGATGGCAATTGGCATGCGGTGAATGCGCGAACCCTGCGCGCCATCGCCGCCGCCCCCCTGGGGACAAGGCTTGCCCAACGCTTCGGCGAAAACACGCGCGCCATCAATGACGCCGCCGCCGCCGCTATCGCCGAAGCCAGGATCGGCGCGGGGCAGGGCGCGCGCAACTTCGCTTATCTCACCGTGTCAACCGGCGTGGGCGGCGGCATCGTGCTGGATGGAAAGCTGGTCGAAAGCGCCAACGGTCTTGCCGGGCATGTGGGCTTCGTTTCCTCGCCAAAGGGGGCAAGGCGCTGCGGCTCGGGCCGCATGGGCACGGTGGAAAGCATCGCCGGCGGCAATGCCATCGCCATGGCCGCCGGCCTGCCTGACGCCCGGGCAGTTTTCGAGAGCGGCAAACATGATGACCTGATCGATCTTGCCGCCGCCAGCATAGCCACGCTGATAACCGATCTCACGGCCATTCTGGGGCTGGACCGTGTGGCCATTGGCGGCAGCATCGGCCTGGCGCCGGGCTTTATCGACAAGGTCAAGGCGCAGGCAGCGGCCGAGCCGGCGCTGTTCCAGACCGCGATCGTTCCCGCCGGCCTCAGTCACGACAGCGGTCTTCTGGGTGCGCTGCTCCATTGCCTCGATAAAACCTGATCCCGAAGATCGGAAGAGCTTCATGAAAACTGTTCTGGCTTTCGGCGACAGTCTGACCTGGGGTGCGGACGCCGCAACAGGCGGTCGCCATGCCTTCGAGGACCGCTGGCCCACTGTGCTGGAAAAGGAGCTGGACGGTCTGGCGCGCATCATTCCCGAAGGATTGAGCGGCCGCACCACATCCATGGATGACCACGCCAGCCTGGCCGATCTCAACGGCGCCCGCGCGCTGCCCATGCTGTTGGCGACCCATACCCCGCTCGACGCTGTAGTCATCATGCTGGGCACCAACGATCTCAAATCCCATATCTGCGGAAAAGCCCTGGGAGCGGCGCTGGGAATGCGCCGCCTCATCGAAATCGTGCAGGCCTATCCTTTCGTGCCGGCCTCTGCGCCGCGGCCTGAGGTGGTCGTCGTCTCACCGCCGCTTATCACCGCGCCGGACCGGCCGATAACCCTCAATTCCTTCGCGGAGGCGGGAGCGGAGTCCGCCAGGCTGGCCGCGCTCTACCGGAGCGTCGCGTCGGACAAAGGCTGCATGTTCTTCGATGCCGGCGCGGTGGCCACGGCCACCCCGCTCGACGGCGTTCATCTTGACGCTGCCAATACGCGCAGCATCGGTCAGGCCCTGGCGCCGGTTCTGCGCCGGGTTCTGGGCGGCTAGAAACCGGGCCGGAGGTTCGGGGAGTTATATCTAGGCCGCTAGGCTTGTCGGCAGTTCCGGCCCCAGCGGCACGATGCCATTGGGGTTGAGCGCCTTGATCGAGTAGTAGCCGGCCTTAATGTGGTCGATATTGACCGTTTCCCGAATGCCGGGCACGGCCATGACCGTTTCCAGATAGCGGCTAAGGCCGGCATAATCGGCAATGCGGCGCAGATTGCATTTGAACAGGCCATGATAGGCCACGTCGAACCGCACCAGCGTGACGAAAAGCCGGATGTCCGCCTCGGTCAAGCGATCCCCGAAGAGGAAAGTCCGGCCGTCGGCCAGACGGGCCTCCAATTCGTCGAGCATCGAAAAGACCTGGTGGAAGGCTTCCTCATAGGCGACTTGCGTGGTGGCGAAGCCGGCCCGATAGACGCCATTATTGAGGCGCGGATAGATGCGGGCGTTGAGCGCGTCGATCTCTCCGGCCAGATCGGCGGGATAAAGATCATAACTGGGATCCGCAAGGTCGCCAAAACCGGAATTCAGCATCCGCAGGATATCAGCCGACTCGTTATTGACGATGGTGGTACGCTTTTTGTCCCACAATACCGGCACCGTCGCCCGGCCTGAAATGGCCGGATCGGCCCTTGTATAGAGTTCATGCAGATAGGTGGCATCATTGACCGTGTCGCGGTCCGAGCCGGGATAGTCGCCAAAGCGCCAGCCCTGAGCGGTCAAGGCCGGTTCGACCACCGAAAGCGAGATCACCTCTTCGAGTTTCTTGAGCTTGCGTCCGATCAGCGTGCGCGAGGCCCAGGGACAGATCAGCGCCACATAAAGGTGATAGCGCCCCGGCTCGGCGGCAAAGCCGCCTTCACCGGTCGGGCCGGCGTTGCCATCGGGCGTCACCCAGTTGCGAAAGCTCGAGGTCTGGCGCACGAAGCCGCCATTCTCGTCCTTGGCCTGGACCGGCTGCCAGTCCTCGATCCATTTTCCATTGACCAGCATATCAATTCTCCCCGCTCGTCAGCGTGATGGCGGTGCCCCACGGATCGCGCAGCGTTATTCCTTCATCGTTTTTGGTAATGTCCAGCCCGGCCTTTTCCGCCCGCGCTGCGATGGCGGCGATTTCGGCCGCGTCCTTGGCCATGAGTTCAACGGCGTCGAGCCCGGCCATGTTCTGTGGCCGCTGTGGCGCACCCCGGCTGTTCCAGATATTGCCGGCCAGTTGGTGGTGATAGCCACCGCTGCCGTAAAAGCTGGCGCCGGGATAATCCACCGTGACCGCAAAGCCGAGCAGGTCGCGATAGAAGCGATCGGCCGCGGCGGTGTCCCCGACCTGAAGATGAACATGGCCGATGCTGCCCGCCGCCGGAAAGCCCGACCAGCCGGTGTTGCCGGCGGCGCTCAGCAGGTCCTGCATGTCGAGCGGCTCGGTGGTCATCTCGATGGCATCGCCCCCACTACGGTTCCATTGCGAGACGGGGCGGTCGGAATAGACCTCGATGCCATTGCCTTCCGGGTCGGCCAGGTAAAAGGCCTCGCTCACGATGTGGTCGGAGGCGCCCTGGATATGCACGCGAGCCTCGGCGATATGGTCCACCCAGCGGGCGAGGTCGGCGCGGGTGGGCATGAGGAACGCGGTGTGGAACAGCCCGGCCTGTCGGCGGTCGCTTGGGGTGAGCGCGGGATCGGTTTCCAGCACCAGCAAGGGCGTGTCACCCGTGCCCAGAACCACCTCGCGGGCGGTCCTGTTCATGGCGACCAGGCCGAGAACGGCCTGGTAGTAGGCGGCGACGGCATCGATATCGCGCACCTTGAGACGCACCCTGCCGACGCGCAGCGGAGCGGCGTTCATATCGAAGAAGTCATTGGCTTTGGTCATGACGATTGCTCCTTGAAGCAGCGGCCGCGATCGGATCGCGCGGCCGCATGAGATGGGTCAGCTCGGACTGGATGGCCCTCAGGCGACACCCTGCCAGGTGGGGGCGATGTCGGTACCGTGGCCCAGGCCATAGCCGAGGGCGATATTGAGGCCGGCGACCGGTTCCAGATAGCGCGCGGCGGCGAGGCTACCGGCTTCGACACTCTTGAACCCGGCGCTCTTGGCCAGGTCGGCCACGCTTTTGCGCGCCTCGGCGTCATTGCTGGCGATGAAGACCGTTGCGGGCTGGCCGCCGGCCTTGCCTTCGTTCTGCAACACCGAGGCAAAGACCGTATTGAAGGCCTTGACCAGTTTGGCAGCAGGGGCGCTCTTCTGGATTTCCTCGGCGGCGCTGGTCGAGTGGCCGATGGTGAGGCCGGAATAATCGGCCGTCAGAGGGTTGGTGATGTCAATCACCACCTTGCCGGCCAGCCCACCCGCAGCGGCGATGACCTCGCTGGCGGCCTCATAGGGCACAGCCAGGACTACGGCATCGGCCTTGCCGGCGGCATCCGCATAGGACGCGGCCTGGGCGTTATTGCCGATTTCGGCGGCCACGGCCTGCGCCTTGGCAGGATCGCGCGAGGCGATGGTGACCTGATGGCCGGCCTGGGCAAAACGGACGGCCAGGCCACGGGCCATGTTGCCGGTGCCGAAAATGGAAATATTCATTGTCGTTCTCCTGTGGTTTGACGCGGTGCGTCGTGTTCTGAGGAGAAGATGGCCTTGCGGGCAAAGAATGATAATCAGGCCAAACGGAAGATGATAACTGCCATTATGGAAGCAATCTATCGGGGCATGTCGCGATAACGCTCGACCAGAAAGTCCACCAATACACGAACCTTGGCCGCCAGATGCCGGCTATGGGGATAAAGCGCGTGGACCGGATAGGGGGCGGGCTCGAATTCTTGCAGAACCTGGCGTACTCGACCGGCCTTGAGGGCGGCGGCGGCGATGAAATCGGGCACACAGGTCAACCCCAGCCCGGCTTCTGCCGCCATCAGGCAGGCTTCGGCATTGGAATAGCGGATGCGGCCATCCACCTGCACCGCCGCATCGACCCCGCTCGTGCCGCGATAGGGCCAGCGGCCCGGTTCCTTGAAATTGGTGTCGATAATGCAGTCGAAGTCCGCAAGCGCGTCGGGAACGGAGGGCCTGCCCCGCTTTTCCAGATAGCCCGGCGCGCCGACCACCATGATGCGCACCTCATAGAGTTTGCGGGCGATAACGCTGGAATCATTGGGCTTTCCGACCCGCACGGCCAGGTCGAAACCCTCGTCGACAAGACTCACAAGGCGGTCGGAAAAGTTTACGTCCAGCTCGATTTCGGGGAACTGTGCAGCGAAATCATTAAGCGCCGGTGCCAGCTCCACCGTTCCGAAGGTCAACGGTGCGGTGAGGCGCAACCGCCCGCGCGGCGTATGCGAAGCGTCGCGAATGGCGGCATCGAGATTATCGAACTCTTCCAGCAGCGGCCGCAGCCGGTCGAAATAGGCCTGGCCCGCCTCGGTGGCCGAGACGGCGCGCGTGGTGCGGCTCAGCAGCCGCACCCCCAATTCACTCTCGAGCCGCGAAACCAGCTTTGAGGCCTGGCCCGAGCTGGTCCCCAGGCGCTGGGCAGCGGCGATGAAACTGCCGGTTTCCATCACCGCAACGAACATCCGGTCCGATTCGAGCCTGTCCAAGACGAACCTCCGGCATGCACTTACGGCAATTTGCCAGACAATGCGGCGTGAGTGCAATTGCTAAGTCTGGCGGAGCCAGAGCGAGTCAGGCTTCACGGGGCAGGACCTGTAGCACCCGTGCAATGAAAATCTTGAATTCCATCATATAGTTGCGCAGGAACTCCTCAGTGGACGGCTCGGTGACCTCGCCCGTTTCGGTCACGAGGCCGGGCGTGAAATGAATATAGGCTTCCGGCGCATTCATCTGGGGTGAATTGCAGAAGCTCAGCACGCTGCGAAGGCTCTGCTGGGCCACGGCGGTGCCGATCGAGCCGATCGATGCCCCAATCACGGCCGAGGGCTTGCGTGCAAATGAATTCTGCCCCCATGGCCGGCTGGCCCAGTCGATGGCGTTCTTGAGCCCGCCGGGAATGGACCGGTTGTATTCGGGGGTGACGAAGAGAATGGCGTCCTTGGAAGCGATGGCCTCCTTGAGGGAGCGGGCGACGGGCGGGTAGTCCGCGTCATAGTCGTAACTATAGAGCGGCAGGTCCTTGAACGGGATTTCCTCCAGCTCCAGCTCGGGAGGCGCCAGGCGCACCAGGGCCTGGGCGAGCTTGCGGTTTATGGAATCCTTGGCGAGGCTGCCAACGAAATATCCTACCTTGTGCCTGGTCATCGTCTCCTCCAGTGGCGCCGAGCGGAATTGGCGCGCCGACTTGCTAAACCGCGCTGCATCCCGGCCGGTTCCGCTGCTGGCGGTTGCATGCTTGCTCACAAGGGAGATTTGGAGGATCGTATCGAAGGATAAGCCCATCGCGTCTTGAGTAGCAGTTGGAGAGGTCATGCAAGACAAGAAGACAGCATTGAGTGGACGTCTGGTGGCCGCTGGGCGGACTCTGGTCGGCGTCAGCCAGGCCGACTTTGCCACGGCGGCGGGACTATCCCTGGAGACGGTTTGTTTCATTGAGAACACGGGCAGCGCCTGGATCGAGGATCCCAACGACAGCGAAGCCGCCCGCCGGGGGCTCGAGCATTTCGGCGTCATCGTCATCGGTGAAGGTGACGGCATGGGCGGCGGAGTAAGGCTCAAATTCACCCGGCAGGATGTGCGCCAGATTGCGCGGCTGGAAGGTGAAGGCGGCATAGTGGCGTCGGACGATGCGCTTTGAGCCGGCCCGCCGGTAATCAGCCGCGTACAGGCGCGGACGCTCGGAACCAGTGCTTGAGAGACAGGGCAGGCTTTTCGATCAGCACCCAGGAGCAATAGGCCGCCAGCATCGCGATGGCGAAGGCCAGGAGGGAGGCGCCCAGGGCGCTCGCCGGCGTCACCCCATGGCGGGCGATCAGGGCCTGCTGGATGGGGAAGGAATAGAGATAGAGCCCGTAGGAAATATCGCTGCGATTGGTGGCCCGGGTCAGCCAGGGCAGCGAGGTTCCACCCAGGGTCACGGCGAAATAGGCAAAGGCCAGCGCGGAAAAAACCTGCCCCAACGGCCAGGGGGGCAGGGCCATGGCCAGGATGATGCCGAAAAGCGCCAGTGGCCAGTTGGGCCGGATGCTGTTGCGATAGAGGAAGGCGCTCATGCCCAGGGTAAAGCAGAAGCCGAAGCGGATGATGCTGCCCCAGAAGCTGGTGTCGAAGGCATGGGTGACGCTCGAGACGGCGAGCATGGCTCCAAAACCCAGCGTCAACAGCACAGCGGCGAGCCTTGAACCGAAAAGGCCGAGGATCGGGATGGCCAGGAAGGCGGCATAGGCGAACAGCTCGAACTTGACTGTCCAGAGCGGCACGTTGATTTCACCGGGCTCTCGGCCATGTTGGAAGACGCCCGGTAACTCGGCCACATTGAACTGCACGAGCACGCGCAGCGGATAGGTCAGGGTCGCCGGATCGGTGAAATAGGCGGTAAGGCTTTCCGAGGTATTCATCGCCCCGATGATCCAGGCGGTCGCCGCGCCGCAGGCGATGAGGCCGGGAAAGATGCGTAGCAGGCGCGCCGCGATGAAGCTGATCAGGTCCGGCTTCAGGGCGAAGCTGCGGCTCAGCATCATTCCGGAAAGGAAAAAGAAGACGTTCACCGAAATCTGGCCGAGATTATAGGCGCTCCCGTCCAGCGGCTCGCCATGCCATCCCGCCGGCGCGATCAGGAAGGCATGCGAGACGAAGACGGCCGTGGCCGCCAGAAGGCGGACTCCGTTAAAGCCGTTGTTCCTGTCCTCGAGAATGGTGCCGAGGCTTGAATGCTGCATCACGAAGACCTTTGGGTGTCGCCACGGTGCGACGCGCCTGGTTTAGCTCCTTCCTCCGGGATGGAGCAGGGTGATCTTGAGCTAGGGTTAAAGCACGCCAGTCCTTATCGAAGTCCTCACCATTCGGTGCGATGGCGCAATATTCAGGTGCCCCGGTGGCGCAAAATCACTTTTTATTACCATCCTGCCCCTAGCCTGCCGCTGATCCCGGAATTTTGGGGAGCCTGGAACAGGTCTTGATGGTGGAAGTGTCGCCCGCGCAGGTTGCGAATGGTTCGTCTCATCGGGGAGCGTCGCCATCAATCGACGTTCTGGATGGCGCCGAAGCCGTGCGCGCATGGATGGATTTTGCCGAAACGGCCCAGCTTACGCCTTATCAGGCCCCCTTCTGGCTCGACGGGGTCATGGCCTGTTTTGACATGCCCCGTGAGAGCTTCCGGCTGCTGATGATCCACGATGCGGGAACCCCGCGCGCCGCCCTGCCGCTTGTCCTTTCCAGGCGTTCCGGTTGCGTGCTGGCGGAAATCCCCGGCTCGCAATTGGGCAATTCCGACTGGTTTCCCCAGCAGGCCGGTCCGGCGCTGGATAGGGAACTGCTCGATCGCGCCTTTGCAATTCTGGCCCGCGCGCAAGGGGTCGATATCCTGCGCTTTTCCAATCTGCCGGCGGCCTGGCAGGGCCGGGACAACCCCCTGATGGGCTACCCAGTCGCACCGGCCCCCGACCATTTCTATGTCGGTCCCATCGGCCCTCATACGCGAGAGAGCCTGCCAAAGCGGCGGCGCGGCGATATCCTGCGCGGCCAGCGCCGGCTGGAGGAAATGACCGGCCCGGTTACCCTGCGGCGCGCAAGCACGCCGGCGGAGGTCGAGGCGATGCATGCCGCGTTTCTCCAGCAGAGAACCGTCCGCTTCCGCGAAATGGGCGTCCGCAACATCTTTGCCGAAACGCCCTTTCGCAGGCTTTTCGACGATCTGGCCAAGACCTCTCTGGCTATGGACCGGCCGACCCTGTGTTTCGACGCGCTCTACGGAGGCGACGAGATCCTGGCGACGGCTATCGGCATTCGTGCGGGAAGCCATTACTCCCAATATATCAACTCAAACGCCTCTGGCCCGGCTGCCAAATACAATCTCATGGGACTGTTGATGTATCTTCTGGTGGAGCGCCTGGTAGCCGAAGGCGTCGAGAGCCTCGATATGGGCGTCGGCGATTTCGCCTATAAGGAAATCTGGACCCAGAAGACCGATGTTTTTGATCTCATGCTCCCCCTGAGCCTGAAGGGAAAACTGCTCGCGCCCGCCTTCGGGGCAAAACGGGCGGCCAAGCGTCTCATCAAGCGCAACCAGCAGCTTTGGCAGGTGGCCCGGTCATTCCGCCAGCTTCGCCAACCCAAGATCGAATCATGAGCAATACAGATCCGAGCCGCAGCGGCCTTGCCATCATGGCTGTCCGCATTGCTGGTGCCGGCCTGGCGCTGCTGGCCCAGGTAATCGCTTCGCGTATCGTGGGGGCCGAGGAATTCGGACGTTACAGCCTTATGCTGGTCTGGCTGCTGCTGCTGGGCCATGGCGGCACGGTGGGCACCAACCCTTTGCTGTGCCGCTATGTCGCCCAATATCTCAATGCCGGCGATTTCGCGGCCATTGCCGGCCTGCTGCGTTTTGCCCTGGCGGTCGTCGTCGCCATGGGAGCGGCGCTGGGGGCGCTCGCCATGGCCCTGTTTCATTCGGGATTTCTGGCCCTCGATCCGCAACTGGTGCTGGTGGGCACTCTTGCTTTTTCCGCCGTCCCGCTTCTGGCCCTCCAGGATTTTCTCGAATCCATCGCCCGTGGCCTCGATAGGCCCACCCTGGGTATCGGCCCGGCCTATCTCGTGCGCCATCTGGCCATCGTTTTCGGCGTGGGTGGGCTTTTCCTTCTCGGTGTCCATACCGACGCCGTGACGGTGATGGGCGCTACAATTATCGGCCTCATCGTCAGTCTCGCCCTGCAATATGGGCTGCTTCAGCGCCACCTTGCCCCCATTCTCAAGGGCCGCCCGCCCAGCTATCGCCTGGCCGAGTGGGCGCGGACAGCGCTTCCCATGGCGCTGGGCGATGCCGCTGAAGTGCTGTTCATGAATGCCGACATCCTGATCCTGGGCATGTTTGTGCCCCCCGAGCAGGTGGCTTATTATTTCGCCGCGACGCGGCTGGCCCAGATCCTGGCCTATGTGCCCTATGGCATGAGCGCGGCAACGGCCCAGCGCATGGCGGTGTTGACCGGCAAGGAGGAGCGGGAGCGCCTAGGCCGGCTGATCGCGCGTGTAACGCTGGTTTCGGGCGGGCTGGCGACGCTGGGGGCGCTGTCGATGACCATTCTCGCGGGGCCTCTGCTGTCCATGTTCGGCGCCGACTATTCCGGCGGGGCCGGCCTCGTGCTCATGCTGTGCGGCGGCATCGCCATGACCTGCCTTCTGGGTCCGGGCGAGGACGTGCTCAACATGTTGGGCCAGGAACGGCTGGCCTCGCTCAGCATCGCCCTGGCGCTCGCACTCAATATCGGGCTCAATTTTGCCCTTATCCCGCAGTTCGGCCCCATGGGCGCCGCCATCGCCTCGGCGGCGGCGTTGACGCTGCGGGGTGTGCTGATGGCGCTTTTTGCCTACGGACGCCTGGGGCTTTTCCTGCCTTTCGGCGCCGGACTTATCGCCAATCGGGGAATGCGGCATCATGCACGGTAAGCCCTTTTATACCAGCTCTGTTCTGGATGCGGCCGGCATCTGGGCGCTCGATCCTGCCGCCTGGGACGAACTGGCCGCCAATGCCGCGGCGGATAATCCGTTTTACGCCCGCCAATATGTATTGGCGGGGCTGGATACCATAGACGGCAGGGCCGATCTGCATATGCTCGCCATCTGGAGCGGACAGGGCACGCTCGCTGGCCTGTTCCCGTTTCGCCGTCGGTTCTTCCTGCCCTTTCCCTGGCGTGTGGCGCAGGGGGCGGAGAATCTTTATCAGTTCAGCTCCATGCCATTGGTGGCGCGACAGGGGGCGGCGGAGGTCGTCGCCTGCTGGATCGAGGCCATCGCGTCCCGCAAGGTGCCGGCCTTCTGGACCATGGGCAATTTCAACGCCGATCATGAACTGAAGGACCTGATCGAGCACGCAGCGGTGGCGCGCGGGTTGCAAAGCCGGGTGGTCATTCCCTATCCGCGTCCGCATCTTACCGGGCGGCTGGCCGATCTCGAGGCGCATGCCGGGCAGGTGATCGCCAAAAGCCGGCTCAAGGATATCCAGCGCAATCTCAGGCGCCTGCGCGATATGGGTGATCTCGTCTTCGAGCGTGTGGTGGAGCCGGCGCGCCTGCGCGAACGCCTTGAGCAGTTCCTCGCTCTCGAGCAGGCCGGCTGGAAGGGCGAGGGCGGCACCGCTTTCCTGTCCGATGCTGCCCATGCCGATTTTGCCCGCCGCGCCTTTGCCGGCTGTGCTGGAGAAACGGGGCTGGCGGCGATGGATAGCCTGTTGCTCGATGGCCGTCCTATCGCCATGAGCCTCAATATCGCCCGGGGTCGTACCGCCTTTACCCCCAAATGCACTTATGACGAAAGCCTGCGCAAATACGGGCCCGGCATGGTGCTCGAATATCTCGTCATCGAGCGTTTCTATGCCGATCGGGAATTTGCCGACATGGACGCGGCCACCACCACGGGCGGCCATGTCGTCCTGGGCCTGTGGGATGGGCAAAAGAGCATGGGGCGGCTTGTGGTGGGGCCCGCCGGCTGGCGCACCGATCTGCTCGCCGAAGGCTGGCAGGCTGCCCATCGGGGCAAGCAGCGCCTCAAGAAGCTGCTGGGGCGGTAAGACCTTTCCACCCACTCTGAAGGGCAATGATGGCCGCTGCCAGGATCGCCATGACCAGCACGATGGCCAGGGCCCCCAGGATCAGGCTCTTGCGCGGCGCAATGGGGTCGAGCGGCGTCATGGGATGGGAGATGATGCGCATGTCGGGCAGAATGGTGCCGGCGGCCTGAACGCTTATCGCCGATTGGTAGCGGGCGAGATAGTCCGCCAGAACCGCGCGTTTCGCTGCCGCCTCGCGTTGCAGCGCGTCAAGCTCCGGGCTGTCTCCGATCCGTGTCGCCAGGCCCGCGCGGGCCTGGGCGCGCTCGCCTTCGAGTGCCCTTGCCAGCGCGTCGTCGGCCGCGGCATGCGCCTCGGCCTCGCGAATAGCGGTTTCCGCTGCCGCCGCTAGCTGCCTCTGCAATTCCTTGACGTGTTCGTCGGCGGCCCGCGCCAGCGGATGCCCCGGCCCCATGCGGCTGGAAAGGCTGGCAAGCTCGGCCTGTGCGCTGGAATAATCCTGCAACAGGCCGCCATCGCGGCCATCGGCGAGAATGCTGTGGAGGGCGGGATTGCCCACGGCCTGCCAGTCGCGCCAGAGCCTGGCGCGCGTGGCCTGGAGCAGCGAGCGTTCGCGCGCGGCCTGAATGCGCGCGTCGAGATCCCCCATGCTCAATTCTTCAAGGGGCACTGCGCCGGCGACGGCGACAAGGCCGTGCCGGGCCCGGAAATCGGCAACGGCGCGGTCCGCCGCCTCCGCGCCTGCCCGCAGCTGGGTTACCGCCCCTTCGAGCCAACCGGCCGCCTGTGCGATATCCCCGGTCAGCATCCCCGCGCGCCGATCCAGCCCCGCCTGCGCCACGGCCAGTGTGACCTGCTGGGCAAGTTCGCCATTCTGCGCCCGCGCCCGGACATAGATCATGGCATTGCCTTTTCCCGCCACCACCAACACCTGATCGGCCAGCCTGTCTATGGCCGCCTCGGTGGCGCGGTCGCCCGCATGGCCGCCGCTGAATTCGTCGATTCGGTCCAGCCTCTCCCGCTCAACCACCAGGGCCAGCGTGTCGCGCGAG
This sequence comes from Devosia sp., assembly GCF_034675085.1. GTDB lineage: Bacteria > Pseudomonadota > Alphaproteobacteria > Rhizobiales > Devosiaceae > Devosia. The sequence goes on along the minus strand of NZ_JAUCDN010000026.1, from coordinate 1,603 downwards.
CGCAGCAACTGCACCAGGCTGGCGATGCGGGGGCCATCGACCACGCCGCCAAATCCGCCCTCACCGCCTTGCTGGCGTGGCTCGACCAGGATAGTGGCGCTGGCCTCGTAAACCCGGGGCACGGAGCCCAGCCCCAGATAGGCCAGCCCCAATATGGCGGCCAGCATCAGCGCGATCCCAAGCCAGAAGCGGCGCAGGACCAGCAATACGCCATCTGTATCGCAATATGCGTCCAAGATTGTTCACCCGCACCATTGCCCGATCATGGGCTGGCCCCAAAAGCACTAGCCCAGCCGGGTTCAGGTTCGGTTAAACTAAGCGCGGGGTCTTCGGTCCGATTGAGCCTTCCTTCACCGTTTCGGTGCTAGGCAGGGCCCGACTGAAACGGGGTTATCATGCTCAATCCCTTGGATTCTCTTGATGAGAGCGCTACTCTCACGGCGCCCATATGCATCATTGGCGCGGGTGCTGCCGGCATCACCATGGCGCTCGAACTGGCGCGGGCGGGCGTCGACACGATATTGCTGGAAGGCGGCGGGCTCGATTTCGAGGATGAGTCGCAATCGCTTTATGAAGGCGCCGTCACCGGTCTGGGACAGACCGACATCGCCTATTCGCGCCTGCGTCAGTTTGGTGGCACCACCGGGCACTGGACCGGACTATGCGCGCCGCTTTCGCCCATCGATTTCGAAAAGCGTGCCGGCGTTCCCCATAGCGGCTGGCCGATCACCCGCGCCCAACTCGATCCCTTCTACGAGCGTGCCCAGCCGTATCTGCAACTAGGCCCCTTCGCCTATGACGTCGATCAGTGGCAGCATGTCCTGAACGGCGCGCCCTGGCCGCTGGACCCGGCCATCGTTGAAAATGTCATCTACCAGAACAGCCCGCCGACGCGCTTCGCCGAAGTCTATCTGGATGCGGTGTCCGAAAGTGAACGCATCCGGTGTTTCGTTCACGCCAACCTGACCAATCTCGAGGTGAACGAGGCCGGGGCGATCGTGCGCGCCACGGTGAGGTCTTTTGCCGGGCGCACCGTTTCGGTGGAGGCCAGACATTTCATCCTGGCTTGCGGCGGCGTCGAAAATGCCCGCCTGCTGCTCAATTTCGACCGCCAGCGCAGCACCGGGCTGGGCAATGAGCATGGATTGGTCGGCCGCTATTTCATGGACCACATGAATTGCACCCTGGGGGAGATCGTGCCGGCCGACCCGGAGGCCGATATCGATTTCTACCAGCAGCATGGCTCAGACCAGGTGCCGCTGCTGGTCGCCCTCAGGCTCACCGATGCGGTGCTGCGGCGCGAGCAGATCCCCCATACCAGCGTCTTCCTCGATCCGGTGTGGGAGTCGGAAAGCCATAACGATGATTTCCGCGACCATTCCTGGCTGGCCTTTTCGGCCATCACCCGCGCTTTTACGCGCGGACACATGCCGGACCAGCTCTGGCCGCGCTTGTGCACCATCGCCGAGGCGCCCGGTGCGGTTTTTACCGGCGTGTACCGGAACATCCAGCGCCGCTTCGTGCCGGCGGGCCGGCTGACGACGCTACGTTTGAGACAGGATGCCGAACAGGTGCCCAATCCCGACAGCCGCGTCTTTCTCAA
>NZ_JAUCDN010000025.1:0-20213 GCF_034675085.1 Devosia sp. | reverse complement strand
GTTTTGCTCCAGATTTCGACCCCGCAGACTATTGTCAGGAAGCAGAGTGCCTAAAGCGATAAACCTGAACGGACAGCGCGTGCTGCCCGGCGATACCGCGGATCGCAATCTGAAAAGCCTGCGCCGGCATTCCGTGTTCGGTCTCGGTGTCATCGCCGTTCTGGTGCTCGGCCTAGGCGGCTGGTCGGCGATCACCCGGGTCGATGGCGCCGTAATCGCCAATGGCGTGGTCGTGGCCGAAGGCGGCTCGCGCGAGGTCCAGCATCCCGAGGGCGGCATCGTCAGGCAAATCCTGGTGCAGAACAACCAGCATGTCGAGGCTGGCCAGGTGCTGATCCGGCTCGACGATGTCGCCGTGCGTGCCGAGCTCGAAGTGGTGCGCAGCCAATTGCGTGAGGGTCTGGGCACGCAGGCCCGGCTCGCTGCCGAAAGCACCGGCGACATGATGATGCAATTGCCCGATATTGCGGCGAGCTGGCCGCTCGATCCCAAGCTGTCGGTGGTGCTCGCCAACCAGCAGCAATTGCGTCAGTCACGCAAGCTGTCCCTCGAAAACGCGGTGGCGCGGCTCAATGAGCTTATTGCTGAAAAGAGCTCGGTGATCGATGGCTACAAGGCCCAGCTCGACGCCTATAATGAGCAGATGGGCGTGATCGAGGAAGAACTGACGCAGCTGACGGCGCTGTTCGACAAGAATCTGGTGTCCAACCAGAGGCTGAACGAAACCCGGCGCAGCGCTGCCGAGCTTGCTGGCACGATAGCCAGCGTCGAGGCCTCGATCACGGCAACGCAAAGCTCGATTGCCGAGCTGCGCATGCAGGCCGACCAGACGGTCAGCGATTTTCGCTCGGAGGCACTCGCCCAGTTGCAGACCGTTTCGCAAACGGTGGCCGAACTGATGCAGCGCATGATCGCCGCCGAGGCGCGGCTGGCACGGCTGGATATCCGCGCCCCGATCGCCGGCACCGTGCACCAATCCAGGGTACAGACGGTCGGAGGCGTCATCACCCCCGCCGATACGCTGATGCTGATCGTGCCGGAGGAAGAGCATCTGGTGGTCGATATGCGCGTGAGCCCGATGGAGATCAACAAGCTCCATGTCGGCCAGGATGCAGATATAAGGCTGCTGAATTTCGATGCGCGCAGCACTCCGGACCTGACAGGCAGCGTCGATACCATTTCTCCCGATCTGGTGCGGGACGCTGCCACCGGCGTTCAATATTATTCGGTGCGTATCAATATTGCCGACACCGAGATAGGCAAGTTGCCGCAGGGCGCGGCGCTGGTGCCGGGCATGCCGGTGGAAAGCTTCTTCCAGACCGGCGAGCGTACTGTCTGGTCCTATCTGATGGCGCCGATCCAGGATCGGTTCAGCCGGACCTTCCGGGAAGATTGAGGCCGGTGCCGCGGGATCTCAGGCCTGGAAATTGCTGTTCTGGTCAGCGTCGTATCGACATTTGTTAAGAACGACGCCGAGCAGTCTGGTTGCGGTCTGCAATTCGCGTTCGCTCACATCGATATCGGGAATGGTGCTGAATTCGGCGCCGACCACCAGAAGCGATGTCTCCATCAGAGGCAGCAGCCCCAGGCAGTCATCGCTCTCCAGCAATGGAGGAAGATTGTAGAGGATCAGGTCGGCCCCCAGCTCCTCGCGCATCCGCTCGAGCATGTGGGCAGCGCCCGGACCATGCAGCAACTCGGCGGGGCAGATAACGCTATCGGTGCTCGCCCCGATAGCCAGATTGTCGCCAAGCCGCATCAGAAAATCTTCCATCAGGCATTGGCCGCGCAGGAATTGCTGGGTGGTGTATGGGCCTTCCCGACCAAAAATCTGCGCGATGCGGGGGTGTCTCAGATCAAGGTCGATCAGGCCGACGCGAAGCTGATCGTGCCGGGCAAGACTCACGGCCAGGTTGGCGGCGACCGTCGCCTTGCCGCATCCGGCAGTGGGAGCGGTGACGCCTATGGTCCGCCAATGCCCATTGCGGGCATCCTTGAGCAGTTTGGTGCGCATGATGTCGAAGGCCTGCGAGGCGGGGTGCTGGCGAGCGAAGGTGACGATACGCTCGCGCTGCATTCGCTTGGGATCGGCTGCCAGCGGCGTCATCGCCGCCCAGGAGATCGGATCGGTGCACACGGACAGAATTTTGACCGAACGGGGCTCGGAATCGGGGATCCTGGTATCCATGATCATGGCCAAGTCTTCTCCTGGGCCCCGGTGCCGGGGGTGCCGATAGCAGCCAGCGTCGGGGCCGATAGATTGTTTTGGGGCGTGAGATTGCCCGGTTGGGCCAGCAGAAGCAGGGGCATCGCAACGACCATGCCCACGCCTACCGCCAGTCGCGCTGGCCGGAAGCGGCGGTCGATATAGGGCACGGTGACATAGGGCACGATCTGGAGTCGCTCGGCCAACTCGTCTGGACGGCGGATACGGCGGTTCAGCAATTCGGGGGCCAGGATCGTGGCCAGCCCGGCCAATAGCGCGGCGCCCAGACTGGCCAGGATCAGCGTTTTTTGCCCCGGACCCTGCCGGACCTGCGGGGGGACGGCTGAATCGATCAGCGACAATCGCTCCCCCTTGAGCAAAAATTCGATCTGCTGGCCGGTCGATGCATCGGCAAGCCGGGCGATGGCTGCATCATATTGCGCCTGCAGGTTCTGATGATCGCGCTGCAGCGAGTTGAGCATCGTTTCATTGCCGGGGGTCGCGGCGATGGACATGGTCAGATTGGCAATGGATTTGTTGATTTCTGCCCGTTCATCGCCGATGGCAGCGAGCCGTTCGCTGATGTCGGCAAGCTGGATATCGCGCGAGTTCAGCGGGGCGGCGTTGGCATCGGGCGGACTTTGAATGGTCTTTTGCAGGGCGGCGATACGGGTGCGCAGGGCCTCGATGGTGGGGCTGTCTTCGGCGAAGGAAAGCTGCTGCTGGGCGAGCGCTTGTTGCAGGGCCAGCAGGCTTTGCTCCTCGGGGGTCGCCGGCATGGCGGTAATCTCGATGGGGCGCAGTTGTAATTCCGTCTGCTGCCTGCGCAAGGTCGTTTCTTCCTGCGCCAGCGCCAGAAGCCGCTGCTGCTGGGCCGTCTGCTGGTTGCGCCGGAAATCGATGCTGTCGGGCATGGCGTCGATGTGTTCGCTCTTGAAGGCCAGAATGCGGCTGTCGATAACGCGCAATTCGGCATCCAGCCGCTGGCTTTCCTGGGTGAAGAAGGTCACGGTGTCGGTGGCCCGCGCTGTGCGTAACTGCACGTCCTTGTTGAGGATCATGGTCACGAGGTCATTGACCAGGTCGGCGGCAATCTGGGGCCGGTGGGCCTTGAACGAAATATGGAACACGGTTGCCACCGCGCTCCCGGTGGCGGTCTCGACCGGCGTGGGCACGATCTCGATCCGCCGCTTCATATCGTCGAACATGTCGGTCCGCGTCATGTCCTGGGCATCGCTGTAGATTGCAAACTTGTCCGCCAGCGCCAGCAGGTTCTCCCGTGACAGAACGTCCTCCTGGATGATCTGGAACTGTTCGGCGGCGCTGGTGGGAACCGTGGATTTGGCCAGATCCGCCGGAATCTGCGGCGATTCCACCAGGATTTTTGCGGTTGCCTGATAGGAGGGCGGCCATAAAAGCGTCAGCGCAATGCCGAGCCCGGCGGTCAACACCACAACCGACAGGAACAGGGGCAACCTGCGCAGGAACAGCCAGAAATAAAACCTGAAGTCGATATTGTTCAGAGCATTGATCATCGATCACCCGGTGCCAAAAACGCTGCGTGCAAAGCAATCTCATCTTCGACCATAAAGGCGGATCTCGGCGGGGCACCATCGTCAACACGGATGAGCCTGAGGCTCATGCTACTTCCGTTGAGCTAGTCCGCTCTGGGCGGTTCTGCACCTCGTCTCGAAGGGGTAGGCTAGGACAGCTTTTTTCCAGGCCACGGGCGGTCAATGACAATGTCCCATCTCCATTGCCTTCGGACTGGCGCGCAGCGCCCCATCTTCTGGACCGCGCTGCTGGCATCGGTCTCGTTCGCTTCGATCAGCATGGCAGCACCTATGGATCTGTTGCCGCAGACCAAGTTGCGGCTCACGGTCGTGCAATTCGTGGCTGCCACCGGCGACTACAAGCGTTGGGATGCGTTGGGCGGTGACCTCGAGGTCGGGCCGGATGGCTCGGTCACCGTGCCGACGCTGGGGTCCATCGATGTCGGCAGTTTTACGGCCGACCAACTGGGTGCCGAAATCGGCCGGCGCCTTCAGGCCAAACTCGGCCTCCTCGATGCGCCCGATGCGTCCGTACAGGTTTTGGATTACCCGCCGGTTTATGTCGTCGGCAATGTCGCAACACCCGGCCAGTACGCGTTTCGCCCCGGCATGACCATAATGCATGCCCTGGCCCTTGCGGGCGGTGAACCGCGGTCGCAGGAGGGCGCTCCCGGCCTGTCCGAAACCATCAGGCTGCAAAGCGATCTGGATGGGGTGAATGCCGATATCCTGCGCGCCACGGCGCGGCTGGCACGGCTGAAAAGTGAATTTTCCAGCGACGAACAGATTATCTTCCCACCTGAGTTGAAGGCAACCGACCCGACGGCGGCCGAGATCATGGAGCAGGAGCGGCGGATCTTTCAGGCCCATTTCAACGAATTCGACCGCCAGCAGACCGGCCTGACCCAACTTGCCGAGCTCTATAACGCCGAGATCGATGCGCTGGGGCAGAAAGCCCAGGTTATCGATGAGCAGATCGCCGAAGCGCAGAAGCAGGTCGATGCGCTCACCGCTCTCGTCAGCGCCGGCTCCGCCACTGTCTCGCGCCTGACCGATGCCGAGCGCATCCTTTCCAATCTGCGCTCCGACAAGCTCGACAATCTGATCGCCACAATGACCGCGCGTGAAAACCTCAATCGCTCGCAACGGGACCTGGCCAAGCTGCAGGACGAACAAAAATCGAACGCAGCCCTGCAATTGCAGCAGGAACAGGCGGGGTTGGAAAAGATGGCGCTGAGCCAGATCGCCACCACGCGCATGCTGCGCCAATCATTGCAGTTCGAGCGGGATACCACGCTGGCTCGCACAACGCGCACCAGCCTGAGCTATGCGATCCTGCGCCAGCAGGACGGGCAGCCGGTAACACTGGACGCCAATGAGGCCAGCACCCTCTTGCCGGGAGACCTGGTCAAGGTCACGCTGCAAATGGAATTGCCGGGAGGTCTGGCTTCGGCTTCCGATGTAGCGGACGCGACCGCAGAGCCTTGAGGCCCTGCTAGACGCCCGTGCCGCGAAACACCACGCTGAAGGTCTGTGCCAGGATCCGCAGGTCAGTGGAGGCGGATATTTCCTGCGCGTAGCGGTTGTCGTAGCCGGCACGTTCGGCAAAGGAGCAGCCATTGCGCGCACTGACCTGCCACGGGCCGGTCAGCCCAGGACGCAGGTCGAAATAGGCCGTGCCCGGATAAAGATGGCGCTGCGCGGGAAGCATCGGGCGGGGGCCGACGAGGCTCATGTCGCCGATCAGAACATTCCACAATTGTGGTAATTCATCGAGCGAGTAACGGCGCAAATGCCGGCCTATACGGGTCAGGCGCGGATCATGCCGGAGCTTTTGATTATTGTCCCACTCGGCGCGAGCCACCGGATCGCCGTCGAGATAGCTCGCCAGCCGCGCTTCGGCATCCGGGACCATGGTGCGCAGCTTCCACATGCGGAATACCCGACCACCGCGGCCGAGGCGAGGTTGCAGATAAAATGCGGAAGCGCCATCGAGACGGACCAGCGCGGCCAGGATCACAATCAACGGCAATAGCAGCGCACCGCCGAGAAGCACCGCCGTCACGTCGGCAACCCGTTTGACCATCGGATAAAAACGATGATCGCTGCGCTGGTGCCGTTGGACATGGGAGGAAGCGGGTCCGACGCGGCGGGAGGACTCAAAGAGAGTGTCAAGCATTGCCAGCCTCACCTGTGCTGCAAGCTACAACGACACAAATGCCCGATGTTGACCGGATGAAGCCGGATAATAGTCAGCACTCATAATTCGGGCGTTTGCGTGCTGTGATCGCAAGGTTATTGAGCGACGGTAGCCCTTTCCGTCATTCCAGGAACTGCTCTGAGCGGCTTAGTCTTTCGTGGCAGACCCTCGCCAATGGAGGCCGTGGCCACCCTATCGGGGCAGGATCTAGGTTCTTTGGACGGTCGTTTCGTGTGGCGATAGGCTTAATGAATTATGAAGACCGTGGTCTGTAGGTCATGACAGGCGATGCCGAGGCGCTTCCCTATCCAAAGGGTTGGGCCGGCCGCCATTCTCCCCTCCGTCTTAGGAAAATTTAGGTATTCTAGCTGTGCTGGGGTCGACCTAGCCTCGTTCTGCGGTCCGCACGGGGCGGGCGCGGGGAACGTATCGATGCGCAAGATCCTAGTTGTTTACGGAACGCGGCCTGAAGCCATCAAGATGGCGCCATTGATCGCGGCCATCGGTGCCTCGGCCCATCTGGAGGCCGTGGTTGCGGTTACCGGCCAACACCGTCAAATGCTGGACCAGGTCAACGCGTTGTTCGGCATCGTGCCGACACATGACCTCAACATCATTACTCAACGTCAGCAATTGCGGGGTATCACCTGCCGGGCGCTCGATGGTGTGTCAGCACTGATCGCAGCTGAGCAGCCCGATGCCGTGCTTGTGCAGGGTGACACAACGACCTGCTTTGCGGCCGCGCTCGCGGCCTTCTACCAGAAGGTGCCGGTCATCCATCTCGAGGCCGGCTTGCGCACCGGCGACCCCAGCAACCCATTTCCCGAGGAAATGAATCGCGCCATGGTTTCGCGGATCGCCGCATTGCATCTGGCTCCGACCCGGACTTCGCGCCATAATCTGGTCGTCGAAGCCATACCCTCCCGGCATATCAGCGTGACCGGCAACACGGTGATCGATGCCCTGCTGGAGGTGGTGGCACAGCGGCTGCCGCCGACCAATCCCGATTTGAAGATGCTCGCTGGCCGGCGCGCAATTCTGGTAACCGCCCATCGGCGCGAATCCTGGGGCGAGCCGATGGCTCGATCAGCACGGGCCATCGCGCGTATCGCAAGGCGGTTTCCGGATGTGCTGCTGCTCCTGCCGGCCCATCTCAATCCGGCGGTGCGCGAAGTGTTGCTGCCCGAATTGCAGTCCCTGGAAAACGTGCTCATCACCGAGCCGCTTGGCTACAGCGATTTCGTGGGCGCCATGCAGGCATCCGACATTGTTCTGACCGATAGCGGCGGGGTGCAGGAGGAGGCGCCGAGCCTGGGCAAGCCGGTTCTGGTGATGCGCGAAACCACCGAGCGCCCCGAGGCGGTGCTCGCCGGCACGGTGCGTCTGGTGGGAACGGATGAGGATTTGATCGTCGATGTGGTCAGTACGCTTCTGACTGAGCGAAGCGCCTATGACGCCATGGCAAAAGCGGTCAATCCCTATGGTGACGGCCACGCAGCCGATCGTTGCGTTGCGGCCATCGAGCACTATTTCGGCCTCTCCCCGCGGCCGAGGGATTTTGCACCTGCCCGCCCCCGTGTTCAGGCCCAGGCGCCGCGCGTATCATAGACCACCTTGCCGTTATGTCGGGCGTGGCGCAGTGCCTTGAAGGCGTCGTGCTCGACCAGGAGCACGATGATATCGGCGCGGTCTGCCGCCTCGCTGGCTCCCAGCAGCCGCAGATTTGCGTTGCAGACCAGCTTGGGCGGTAGTTCCTCGACATAAGGGTCGGCGACCATGATCTCGGCCTCGGGCAAGCCATTGGCGATCAGGCTGACCACATCGATGGCCGGGCTTTCGCGGATGTCATCGACATTGGCTTTGAAGGTCAGCCCCAGGCAGGCGATGGAAGGCGAGCGGAAACGCTGCGCCCGGGCAATGACCTGATCGGCGACATGATGGGGCTTGTGGTCATTGACTTCGCGCGCGGTGCGGATCAGCCGGGCAAGTTCAGGAGCCGCCGCCACGATGAACCAGGGGTCGACCGGAATGCAGTGCCCGCCCACCCCAGGCCCCGGCGAGAGCACGTTGACGCGCGGATGTTGGTTGGCGAGCCGGATTACCTCCCAGACATCGAGCCGGAGGGCCTCGGTGATCAGCGAGAGCTCATTGGCGAAGGCGATGTTGACGTCGCGATAGGCGTTTTCAACCAGCTTGGCCATTTCGGCGCTGGCGGCGTCGGTTAGCAGGATCTCTCCCTTTGAGAATACCCGATAAATGCTCGCTGCCTTGATCGCGCATTGCGTGGTGAGGCCACCGATGACGCGGTTATTGGTGATCATCTCGATCATGATGCGTCCCGGCAGCACACGCTCGGGGCAATGAGCCACGAAGATATCGGCCGCGCCGGATGCATGAGGCATGTTCAGGTCGGGCCGCAGCGCGCCGATCCATTGGCTGACTTTCTCGGTGGTGCCGGGAGGACTGGTGGATTCCAGCACTACGATGGTGCCTGGCCGCAGCTTCGGGGCGATCCGCTCGGCCGCTGCCTGGATATAGGATAGGTCCGCGGTGTGATCGGTATTGAACGGGGTCGGTACGGCGATGATATAGGCGTCGGCCTCGGGCATGTCGGACGACATCGAGAGCCGCCCCATCGCCACCGCGCCGCTTACCGCCACCGCAAGGTCGGGCTCGATGAACGGAGTTTCGCCCTGCGAGATGGCGTCAACGATGCGCGGATTGACGTCAACGCCGATCACCTGCACGCCACGCGTAGCCAATACCGTTGCCGTGGGCAGGCCGATATAGCCCATCCCGACCACGACGAGCTTTCCGTCAAAGACTTCGTTCAACATGATTTCATCCTGTAAGCGGGGAGGGGCGGCGTCAAAGTTCGGATCGGGCAGGTTGCGTGCCTTGGCGTCGGCGTGTCGGCTGCAGCGCCGCAGCGGGCCGCAGCGCTTCGCGCAGGGTGAGCACGACAAAGGCGCTGTTGGTCACCAGATAGCGTTTCCACAGTCGGCGCGGTTCCTGGAGCAGCCGATAGGCCCATTCCAGCCCCAGCCTCTGCCAGGCGGGGGGCGCGCGCCTGGTCAGGCCCGCCATGATGTCGAAGGAGCCACCCACGCCATGCAGAACCGGCACCTCCAGAATACTCCGAAACCGGCCGAGGAAGATTTCCTTTTTCGGCGATGCCATGCCCAGAAACAGCATGTCGGCATGGGAGGCAGCAATGTCGGAGGCAATACCGGCTGCTTCGGTATCGCTGAAATAGCCATGATGGCTGCCGGCGATTGCCAGCCCCGGCCAGCGTTGGTCGATACGCCGTTCCAGCGCTGCCAGGACCTCGGGCCTGGCACCCAGCAGATAGACGGCGCGTCCCTGCGCGTGGGCCAGGCCCAGAAGCGCTTCGAACAGATCGATGCCGGCGATGCGCTCCGGCAGCGGCTTTCCCAGCAGCCGGCTGGCCCAGACCACCGATTGGCCGTCGGCCAGCAAAAGATTGCAGTCCAGTAATGCATCGCGCAGGCCGGGGTCGCGGCGCAGGTTGACGATCTTGGCGGCGTTGAGCACGCCGATCAGCACCGGCTTGCGCGTCAGTATAGCCTGCCGACAGCGCTCCAGCGCCTGATCCATGCGCATGCCGTCGATATGCAGCCCGAACAGCAATTGGCGACCAGGACCGATCGGCCGCGTCGCCGCATTGTTCATTGTATCGAGATCGAACGCCATCCAGACCTCCCGCGTCTTACCGCGAAAAGGCTAGGGGGCCGGGCATGCGCCAACAATCAATCGGACAGCAACGGGCCGTGAATACTAGTGATGCCGGCGTTGTCACGAGCTGGTTTCAGGGTGCCTAACTTTAGCTATCAGCTAAACAAAACGGCACCCGGCTAGCCTTAAATCTCTAATTCACCTTCTGGGAACCCGAAGCTTAGTTTCAAGGCAATGCCGGGGTTCAGATGACATTCACCGCAGCAAACGACATGACGGGAATACGGCCCAGTGATCGCAAGCTGGCGGTTATCGTCGTCACCTTTAACAGCGCCGACACCATTGTCGGTCTGCTCGATACGTTGCATGCGGGCCTTGAAGGTTTATCGCTTGCAGAAATCGTTATCGCAGACAATGCTTCAAGCGATGCCTCGGCGGCGATGGCGGAGGCTCATCCGGTTGGCGCGCGGGTGATCCGCACCGGGCGAAATGGGGGGTATGCGGCCGGCATCAATGCTGCGCTTGCTACCATCGCCGGCGATGCGGACGTACTGATCCTCAACCCGGACATTCGCTTGACGCGAGGGGCTGCTCTGCGTCTGGTCGCGCCGCTGCGCCGACGCCAAGCCGGTGTCGCCGCCCCCCGGATTTTTCATGAAAACGGCGCGCTCTGTCACTCGCTGCGGCGCGAGCCGTCGCTACGGACCGCCTGGGCGGACGCCTTGCTCGGCGCCAGGCTCGGCTCGGGGCTCGATATGGGTGAATGCATCTGCGATCTCGATCTTTATGAGGCGCCCGGCATCGTCGACTGGGCCAGTGGTGCGGCGCTGGCGGTGTCGGCTGAAGCGCGGCAAAGCATAGGCCCTTGGGATGAGAGTTTTTTTCTCTATAGTGAGGAAGTCGATTATCAACGCCGCGCAAGGCGGGCCGGGTTTAGGATCGTCTACGTTCCCGATGCCGAAGTCATCCATTTTGGTGGCGACTATCGCAGGAATGCGCGGCTCTATTCCCTTCTTACCGCCAATCGATTGCGCGATTATGCCCGTCACCACGGTGCCATTTCGACGGCGTTGTTCCGGCTGGCACTTTTGACCGGCGAGGCACTGCGCAGCCTGGGCGGGTCGCCAGTGCACCGTGCCGGCCTGAAAGCGGCATTACGGCCTCTGCCTCCGACCGCCATGGGCGGGAGCCATCCATGAAGCCCACGGTCTCTGTCGTCCTGCCGTGCCACAACCGCAGGGCCAGCATCGCCGCATCGGTCAATAGCGTGCTGACGCAAAGCTTCACTGATTTTGAACTGATCGTGGTCGATGACGGATCCAAAGACGATATCAAATCCGTGCTTGATGCCGTCGCCGACCCGCGCCTTAAATATATCCGGCGTGAGCATAATGGAGGTGCGGCAGCGGCGCGCAATACCGGCATTGCCGCCGCCGCCGGCGCCTTCATCGCCTTTCAGGATAGCGATGATCTGTGGCTTCCCTACAAGCTGGAGCGACAACTCGAGCTGTTTGCCGGCTTGCCCGATGAATTCGGCGTCGTCACCAGCCATCGCATCATATATGGCCGCGACGCGAATTTTGTCTTCGGGTCGGAAAAGGCATGCGTTGCTCCGAGCCTGAATAAGCATCCCAAAGGTGGAGACATGGTTGGGGCCATGCTCGGCGCCAATCGGCTGAGCCTGCCCTGTGCGCTGTTCCGGCGGACCATTCTCCCCGGAGTCGACTGGTTCGATATCTGCGCCAAGGCCAACGAGGATTGGGCGTTCGCCGTTCGGATCAGTCAATGCACGCGCATTTACGAGGATGATCGCCCGGTCATGCTAAGCTTCATTTCGGCCGACAGCATTTCGGGCAGCCGCCGCAAGCAGGCACTGGGCACGCTGCGCCTTCTCAGGGCTAACCGCGCCCTGCTGCGCGCCTATCCCAGGCAGCGCGCGGCAATCCTGCTGGACGTCTCGCGCAGCCTTGCCGCCACCGGCAAGCCGCGCTGGGCGCGGCGGTTCCTACTGCAAAGCCTCTCCATCCATCCGTCAGCGATAATCCTTATCGTGCAAAGCCTTCTGAGGCGCACCGGCCGTGCATTGGGGCGGCTCGCCGCACCAGCGGTCATGGACCGCAAAAATCGGGACACGCCTTTGGCGAGGGCGGTTTTCTTTGCCCAGCGCCACGCCCATATCCTGCCACCTCCTCTGCGCCGTCTGGGGCGGCGGCTGGTGAAGCGGGCTGCGCCCTCTATCAATCCGCTTGCCGGATGGACCACCCAATTAATCGGCTCTCGACCGCTCGGCCTTCCACCCGAAGCCGTATCGCTTTCCCCCTTGCGGAGCAGCAAACCAGCCGCTGCCCAGGCGGGACCGCCATTGCGCTGCCTGATCGTCACGGGCGTATTGGATGTCGGCGGCACCGACGAGGTTGCGGCGTTCCTGGCGCGGCGTCTGCCCGAATATGGCATTTCTACCATGGTGGCGCATAGCGGCTCCAGTGTTGACGGCGACGCCGGAACCGGCGGGCGGCTGCCGCGACTGTTGAAGCAGGAAGGCATCAGGGTCGACGATGTCGGCCCGGTGGAGGCGGACATGCTGTTAGCGGAGTGGCAGCCCGATATCATCAGCGCCCATTGTCCTCCGCGCTGGTGGCTGGACCTGGCAAGCAAGGCAGGCGTACCTTTCGTCGAAACGCTGCACGGCATGCACGATCTCTATGATATCGACTGGGCCGACGAGGCACTGCGCTCAAGTGCCAAGGCTCAGCTGATTGCGGTCAGCGAACTGGTGCGCCGGCAATATCTGCAGGGCAATCCGGGCTTCGATCCTGCCCGCATCGTCACCGTGCCCAATAGCGTCGATCCAAACAGGGTGGAGCAGGTCGACCGACAGCAGGCACGCGACTGGCTCGGGCTGGGCGACGAATTCGTCTTCGTCTCGCTCGCGCGTCATGCGCTGCAAAAGAACGGCTATGCGCTGATCGAAGCATTTGGGGAGGTTGCAGAGCGCCACCCCAATGCGCACCTGCTGCTCGCGGGGCGTTCGGACAATCCGGCTTATATGGCCCAGATCGGCCGCCTGTGCGCCAGCCTGGCCTGCCGCCAGCGCGTGCATTTGCGTGATCATGCGCATTGGACGGGGCCGTTGCTGGCCGGCGCCGATGCTTTCGTGATGAACTCCTACTTCGAAGGCTGGTCGCTTGCCACCATGGAGGCGCTGTGCAGCGGCCTGCCGGTGATTTCGACCGATGTCGGAGGCGCGCGCGAACAGATCGGTGAGGACGGAACGCGTGGCGTGGTCGTCGCGAATCCGCTGGGAGAACCGCTAGCGGTCAATTGGCGCACCATTGGCAGGACGCTATATCGTCCGCAAGTCAATCGCGCGGCGCTGGTTGCCGCCATGTCGGACATGGTCGAGCAGCGGGCAGTCTGGGCAGGACGGCGCGCACAATTGCGCGCAGAGTCACTCGCGCGCTTTCACCCGGATCAGGCGCTTCAAGGTCATGCCAAAGTGCTGCGCATCAGTGCGGCGCGGGCCATGCGCACCAGCCTGCCGGTTGCGTCGTGAACCCGGCCAACCGCCATCTGCCGTCGGTTTTTGTCGTGGTCCCCTGCTACAACTATGCGCGCTTTTTGGAACAATGCGTCCAAAGCATTCTGTCCCAGGTGCGGGTCACGGTCGAGGTGCTGATCATTGACGATGCGTCCAGCGATGACACCGGCGCGCTTTCCGAGCGTCTGGCGCAGGATGATGCCCGTGTCCGCCTGATCCGACATCCGCGCAATATCGGGCATATCGCCACTTTCAATGAAGGTATCGCCGCGGCGAGCGGCGATTATTTTTTGCTACTGTCGGCCGACGATTATCTGCTGCCCGGAGCGCTGGGACGAGCTACCGGGCTGATGCAGCGCCACGCCGAAGTCGGCTTTGCCTTCGGGCGCGCCAGGGTCGAGGGAAAATCGACCGGTGGCGTTCCGGCGCCTGCGGTGGCGACCATGGGCCAGCCCGAGCGTATTCTGTCGGGCCGGGAATTTGTCGACCTGTCGGGGCCTCGCAATATCGTCTTGTCGCCCACAGTGGTGGTGCGGCGCAAATTGCAGCAGCAGATGGGCGGTTATCTGCCCAATCTGCTGCATAGCGGCGATATGGAAATGTGGTTGCGTCTCGCGGCTGTGGGCGATGTCGGCTATATCGATGAGGATCAGGCAGTTTATCGCCGCCACGATGACAATATGTCGATCGCCTATGACGGGCTGGCCGATCTGATGGCGCGAGAAAAGGCGTTTCGGGCCTTCTTCGCCAATGGTGTCCGCAAACTCGATCCTTCCGGCCGGCTGGAGCATACCTGCCTGCAACGCCTGGCAGAAGAGGCCTTCCGTCATGCCAGCATGGCCCTGAACCGGGGTGACGGCCCGGCAGCGACGGCGTTCCGGCTTTATGGTCTGTCGCTGTCTCCGACCGCGCGGCTATCGGTCAACTGGCTCAAGCTTCTCGCCAAGCAGACCATTCGCCGCGGTCCTCTGTCGAGCAATCTCTGAGCGGAATATGCGACGCTTTGTCTGCGCCCGGCCTCGCCGCGGTGTCGGTTCCTGCTGCGCTGGGCTCGCATCGCAAAGCCACATGCCGGCACCGACCATGAGCAGGAAGAACACATAGGTGCCGTTCCAGAAATGCACCATCCATCCGGTTAGGAAGAACGAAGCCATGGAGACCAGATAAGCCACGCGATAATCGTAGTGAAGCGGGCTCAGATTGCGGGCCAATCCCACCGAGATCGCCGCCGTCATGAAAAACGCCAGCATCAGCAACCCGGCTGGCAAGCCGTAGACGATGGCGTTGTAGAGCCAGAACATATCGATGCTGGGTGCCATCCAGGCCGGCCGGTCCCAGGGGCCGGTGCCGACGCCGAACCAGGGATGGTTGCTGATCGAGCGTGTGCCATAGGTCCAGATCACCAGCCTGAAGAATGCTGAATCGGGATCGAAGGCGAAGGATAGCAGGATATTGGGCAGCGGCCGCTTGGCGAATAGCGACACCGCGACCAGAAACAGCCCAACAAGCGAAATCAGTAGCAGCCAGCGCGCCCGCAGCCACCCGAAGACCCGGTTCCAGCCCATCAGCGCGATTTGCATCACCAGACCGCTCAACGGACCCGACGACAGTGAGAGCATCGCGGTGAGGCCGATCACGATGCTGGTCGTCCATCTGCGGAAAAATGAAAACTCCCGACCCACGACCAGATGGGTTAATGCGAGCACGCTGCCGCAGCACACGCCCATCAGGATCGGGTGCTCGAAGAACAGTTGTACGCGCCGTAGCCCCCAGCGCGGGTCCTTGTCGGTCACTCCGATGCTGGGCAGGATATGGGAGGCCAGTTCAAGATAGAGATTGCGGCCGGTGATGGTCTCGAAAACTGCGAATGGCAAGAGCGCTGCGATGATCCATGTCAGCACCCGGGCCAAGGTACGGAAATCGTCTGCGCTACGAATGCAGCAGCGCGCCAGAAGATAGGGTGTCAGCGTCTCCAGAACCTGGATTCCGCCGGTCTGGATAGCCGTACCCAGCCCATTGACCACTGCCAGACTGATGACGCACCAGAGCGAAAACAGCAGCAGCAGAATATCGGGCAACCGTAACCGCCCGGCGCGCCCCTGTGCCAGCCACACCAGGCACGGGATGAACAGGATCAACAGCGTGATGCGATAAGGCGTCAGCCGCACCGGCCCGGCGTAAACCACGAATGGCATGACCCAGGTGGCCAGAAGCAGCGCGATAGCCCAGTGCAGCCGGTTTTTTAGAGCCGTTGGCGGCGCAGCTCCAACGGGCCGCCCGCGGTCTCGGCGTGTAACGCGGCCGACCCGTCCTTGCAAACCGGCGCGACTGGTGGCGGGTGCCGACATCGAAGCCTTCTCGGATTGGAGCATTCACCCTAGTCGATCCGAAACAGACGGGGCGATTGCTAGAAAGAGCTAGTTGCAACCACGTGATCGCCTTCGCTTGTTCGCAGGCACGGAGCCACAGCGCAAACGTTAGGGTGATAGTCCGCGGGCTAGGTTTCCAGCAATCCTTCGATTGATTTCGGGCCGGTATGACTTGTGCCATCCTGTGCGCGACCAGTTTCAGGGGGTGCGCGTGAAATCCTATAGAAACTCTGTCCGCAGTCCCTCGGCGCAATTCCAGAACATGGCCGTCGCGCCTGCAAGTGCGTCATTGCAACGGCATCGTTCGGGCTCCCGCACCAGAACCGCGACGAGCTTTCGCAGCGACCAACCCGATTTAGCCTGGGCCACGACGCAAGTTGCGAGGCCCGAAGTTCGGGCATGGCTCGCAAGCGGTCCGAAGCACATGGTTTCTGCATCTCCCTATAGCGGCGCTTCGGCGCCATTCGCTGTTTTCGGCAAGGGAGCCGCTCCGATCTTTGCAGTATCCGCGTTGCCGGGTGCGCAGGCGTTTATGCCCGTCCCCGAGACACCTGTGTCGGAGGCGCCGGTCGCGCCCGTGCAAATCGAAGTTACCCGGACCAGTGTCGTCCCATCGACAACTGCGGTGGCCGAGACCCATGCGCCCGACCTGCTCACCGGGGTTGAACTGCCCGGCGATGCATCGGTGTCGGTGCCGGTCCCCGAGAACTCCGGTCCTACCTCGGCGGTCTCGGACTGGCGCGGCAGCTGGCAGGCGGCAGCGGCCGGCACGCCCTGTGGCTCCTGTACCGGCCGCGCCTGCACCATGTGTTCGATCCGCACCGGTGGCCCGACCATGGCCAATGGCATGCCCACCGGCTATGCGCCGCGCGTTCTGCTCTATTTCGAGCCGGCCGAGGTCAGTTCCGCACGCAGCAGCGGCACGCTCGCGCCGATGATGACGGTGTTGGCGGGCACGGTGAATGGCGTGCCGCTGCAGACCGATGGCAATCTGGCCAATGCCATCGTGCTCGAAAACCTGAAGCAGGGCTCGCCCGAAAGTGAGTGGATGATCGGCGCGGGTGATCCCTCGATCGAGGGTTATGCCGCCCAGTTCACCCTCAATCATGGTGAGACCGTCGATTTCAAGATCAACACCGATTCCACCAATTATCGTATCGATATCTACCGGCTCGGCTATTATGGCGGGGACGGCGCGCGCCGGGTCGCCGCGATCGATCGCAGCCTGACCGCGGCGCAGGTGCAGCCCTTGCCGATGTTCAATCCCGATACGAGGCTGGTGGATGCCGGCAACTGGTCGGTTTCGGCCTCCTGGTCGATTCCGGAAGATGCCGTGTCGGGTGTCTATTTCGCCAAGCTAACCCGGCTCGATGGCTCGGGCGGCAGCAATATGATCCCCTTCATCGTGCGCGATGACGAGGCGCCCAGCGACATCACCTTCCAGACCTCCGACACCACCTGGCAGGCTTATAACTGGTGGGGCGGCTATAATCTTTATGGTGGCATCGATGCCGGCGGTCATGCGGGCCGGGCCAGCGCCGTCAGCTATAACCGGCCGATCATTACCCGCGATGGCGGTTTTTCTGCGGGGCCGCAGGACTACATCTTCGGCGCTGAATATGCTGCTATCCGCTTCCTCGAGCAGAACGGCTACGACGTCAATTACATTTCCGGCATCGATACCGCTTCTACCGCTGCGCAATTGCTCAACAGCCAAATTTTCCTTTCCGTCGGGCACGACGAATATTGGTCCGCCGAACAGCGCGACAATGTCGAGGCGGCGCGGGATGCCGGCGTCAATCTGTCGTTCTGGAGCGGCAACGAGGTCTATTGGGAGATCCGCTGGGAGGCGAGCATCGATGGCTCCGGCACACCCTACAAGACCATGGTCGCCTATAAGGAGCGCTGGGACAATGCCGATACCGACCCGCTCGGCACCACCTCGACCTGGCGCGATCCGGTGTTCGGCTCGGGCCGGCCGGAAAACGCGCTGACCGGCACGATCTTCACCGTCGATTCCTATCGGCTCGATGCCATCGACGTTCCTTACGAGATGTCGCAGCTCCGTTTCTGGAGCAACACGGCGGTTGCCGATCTGCAACCGGGCCAGGTCTATACCCTGACCCAGAACCTGCTCGGCTATGAATGGGATTCCGATCTCGACAACGGCTTTCGTCCGGCCGGCCTGGTGCCGCTGTCCTCCACGACGCTCGATGTCAACACACTCCTGCTGGACTACGGCAATTCGGTCGGTCCGGGCACCTCATCGCACAGCCTGACGCTCTATCGGGCTCCCAGCGGCGCCTTGGTGTTCGGTGCCGGCACCGTCTACTGGTCCTGGGGACTGGATAGCCATCACGACAACGAGCCGACGCCGACCGACCCGAACGTGCAGCAGGCCATGATCAATCTCTTCGCGGAGATGGGCGTGCAGCCGGCAACCCTGATGCAAAGCCTGGTCGTTGCGGCCCAGAGCACCGACCACGTCGCCCCCACCAGCACCATCACGTCTCCCACCGCCACCGGCAGCCTGGAGGCAGCGCAGACCGTGACCGTCACTGGCACTGCTACCGATGCCGATGGCATTGTCGCGGTGGTGGAAGTCTCCACCGACGCCGGCGCCACCTGGCACCGCGCTACGGGCACCACAAATTGGAGCTATGTGTGGACCCCGCTGGTAGGCGGCAATTACACTATTCTGACGCGTGCCGTCGATGACAGCATCAATCTCGAAACGCCGGGCGCCGGGATAACGGTTACCGTCGATCAGGGTGGCTCGGGCAATCTATTTGCCCCGACCGACCTGCCCGCCACGCCATATGACAGCGACAGCAATCCTGTAACCTTGGGCGTCTCCTTCAGCGCTGCCGAGTCCGGCAGCATCGTCGGGTTGCGCTACTATAAGGGTGTGGGCAATGCCGGCCAGCATGTCGGCTCGCTCTGGACCTCGACCGGAACGCTGCTGGCCACGGCGACCTTCACCAATGAAACCGCCAGTGGCTGGCAGACGGTTATCTTCGACACGCCGGTCTCGATCATTGCTGGCGCTACCTATGTCGCCAGCTATTTCGGCACATTGGGCTATGCGGTTACCGCCGACTATTTCACCACGCCCCATAGCCGCGGCGCGCTGACCGCAACCAATGGCTGGTTCACCTATGCCAGCCAGAACGCCTTTCCGACAACTGCCTCTGCCGGCAGCAATTATTGGGTGGACGTGATCTATAGTGGGGTGCCTACGCCCAACGAGGCGCCGACCGGCAATAACGACGATGGCTATCTGCTCCTGCGCAACACGCCGATGACGTTCGCGGCTGCGGCCCTTTTGGCCAATGACATCGACCCCAATAACGACCCCCTGATGCTGCTTGGCGCCGGCGCGGCCTCCCAGGGCAGCGTCAGCTTCGATGCGCAGGCGCAAACCATCACCTTCACCCCCAATGCCGGCTATACCGGCGCCGCGAGCTTCGGCTATTCCATCTCTGATGGGCGCGGTGGCATCAGCTCGGCCTTTGTCAATATGGAGGTCGTCAGCCAGCTCAGCTCCAGCTCGCTGTTCTCGGCTGGCGATACTCCGGCAACGCCGTCCAATCCCGACACCCAGCCCGTCAATCTCGGCGTCAAATTCGTCGCTTCGACCGACGGCATGATCACGGGGGTCAGATATTACCGGAGCGCTGCCGATCCCGGCACCCATACCGGGTCGCTGTGGAGCAGTACCGGCACCCTGCTGGCCACGGGGACCTTTGTCAATGAAACCGCCAGTGGCTGGCAGACCCTGGTTTTTGCCAATCCCATCCCGATCACCGCCGGCACCACCTATGTCGCCAGCTATCACAGCAACGGCAATTACGCATCGAGCGCGAATTATTTCGTCACCGACCGTGTCAACGGGGTGCTGTCCGCACCCGCCGCCGGCAATGGCGTCTTCACCTATGGCAGCGGCAATCTCTTTCCCACCGGCACCTATAATGGCGCCAATTACTGGGTCGACGTCGTAATGGCCTCGACTGCGGCCGGTCCGGCCAATCAGGCGCCGATCGCCGCCAATGACAGCGGCTATTCCACAGGCCAGGGAATGCCATTGCAGATCGCGGCGGCGGCGCTTCTGCTCAACGATACCGACCCCGACGGCGATCCGCTCAGCATCAGCGGCGTCAGCGGCGCGTCCAATGGCGCGGTCAGTTTTGATGCGCAGACCAATATCGTCACTTTCACACCAAATGCCGGTTATGCCGGCGCTGCCGGCTTCAGCTATTCGGTCACCGATGGGCGAGGCGGTACGGCCACAGCCGGCGTATCGCTGAGCGTGACCGCCCAAGCGCAGGGTAGCGGGCTTTTTGCCGCCAACGCCACGCCGGCGACCATTTCGGTCAATGACGGCAATTCGGTCGAATTGGGCATGCAATTCACCGTCGCTTCCAACGGTACAATCACCGGAATGCGCTTTTACAAGGGGCCGCAGAATACCGGCGTCCATACCGGCACGCTATGGACCGCTACCGGCACGCCGCTTGGCACCGTTACCTTCACCAATGAGACCGCCACCGGTTGGCAGTCCGCCAGCTTTAACTCGCCTATCTCGGTGACGGCCGGTGCCAGCTATGTCATTTCCTACCACACCAGCGCCGGTTATTATTCGGCCAGCAGC
>NZ_JAUCDN010000024.1:0-20492 GCF_034675085.1 Devosia sp. | reverse complement strand
CGCAGCCGCGTTCGAGCACCGCGCCCCGGGTCAGATCCACTTCATGGAGCTTGAGAGCCTCGATGCGCTCGGCCACAGAATGGCCGGGGCCGGGCAGGAAGCTCGAACGCACCCGATAGGCCACCTCGCCCAGACGCAGGTCGAGGCTGGCCGGCTGCACCTGATCGGCCTCGAAAAGGTGCGCCGCCAGAATATGGCCGCCCGCATGCAGCTTTTCGATTAGCCGCGCCGGGAACACACCCTGCGGCCAGGCCCTTTGCTCGTCCATGCCGTCTCGCTCCTGATGCTGGGCAATTCCCTAGCAATCTGCGCAATTGACGCCAACAGGCAATTGGCTTTACATCACAGCCTAGAGCCGTTTGGGGAAGAGTTCCGGCCCCGAACCGGATCTGACGCAGGATTTGGAGCTTGTTTCGCGCCTTTTTAAGAGCGAAATCGGCTCCGGTGGTGATTTGGCCGGTCGCTTGCAGCCACTTGAAACAAATTGCTAAAGACCGTTGCAACCGGCCGCCCTCGCGTGCCGGTTTTTTGTTGTGAAGGCGCCATAATGTCCAAGGAAAACAATCCCCTCCTCGATCCGAAAAAGCGCGCGGCGGCGACGCAAATGGTGCATGGCGGGGGCAGGCGCACCGAGTTTCACGAAACCAGCGAGGCGTTGTTCCTCAATTCGGGCTATTCCTATCCCAGTTCCGAGCATGCCGAGCGACTGTTCCTCAACCAGATTCCGGGCGGACACAATTATTCGCGCTTCGCCAATCCCGGCTTCGACATGTTGCAGGAGCGCATGGCGCTGCTGGAAGGGGCCGAGGCGGCGCGCGCCTTCGCCACCGGCATGGCCGCCGTCACCAACGCCATCATGAGCCAGGTGCGCGCCGGCGACCATATCGTGGCTGCCCAGGCGCTATTTGGCGGCTGCCGCTATGTGGTGGAGGATTATGCACCGCGCTTCGGGGTCGAATCGACGCTGGTCGACGGGCGCGACCCGGAGAATTTCGCCCGGGCCATGCGGCCCAATACCAAGGTGGTGTTTCTCGAAACCCCGACCAATCCGACATTGGAACTGGTCGACATCAAGGCGGTTGCCGAGATTGCCCACGCCCATGGCGCCAGGCTGATCGTGGACAATGTGTTCGCCACCGCCCTCTACCAGAAGCCGCTCGAGTTGGGCGCCGACATCGTCGTCTATTCGGCCACCAAGCATATCGACGGGCAGGGGCGGGTGCTGGGCGGCATCGTGTTGGGTTCCCGCCAGGTCATCGAGGGCGACGTGCACATGTTTCTGCGCCAGACCGGTGCGGCCATTTCGCCCTTCAATGCATGGGTGCTGCTCAAGGGGCTGGAAACCTATACCCTGCGCGTCACGCAGATGACCGACAGCGCCGAGAAGGTAGCGGCGATGCTGGCCGATCATCCCAAGGTCAACCGCGTCATCTATCCCCACCATCCCAGCCATCCGCAATACGAACTGGCGCGGCGGCAGATGTCGCGCGGCTCAACCCTGATGGCGCTCGACGTCAAGGGCGGCCAGGAGGCGGCGTTCAAACTCAGCGACGCCCTGGCCGTGATCCTCATCTCCAACAATCTTGGCGATGCCAAATCGCTGATCACCCATCCGCGTACCACCACCCATGCGCGCCTGTCCGAGGAGGCACGGCTGGAGATCGGCGTGACGCCGGGCCTGCTGCGCCTGTCGGTGGGTCTGGAAAGTCCCGACGATCTCATCGCGGACCTGCTCTACGGCCTGGATCAGATCTGATGGCCAGAGGCGGCATCCGGGCGGCGCTGGTCCTTCTGGCTGGCCTTCTTGCCGGGCCGGCGCTCGGGCAGGCGCTGCCCTATCATGCCGACCCCGATGCGCGGGAAATCCTGCCCAGCGCCACGCCGGTGCCCGCCATCCGCTTTCTCACCACCGCCGATTTCCCGCCCTTCAATTTCCGCGATGCGGGGGGCGAGCTGATCGGCTTCAATATCGACCTGGCCCGGCGCATCTGCGCCGAAGCCAATATCGCCTGTACCATCCAGGCCTGGCCCTGGGAGCAGGCCGCGGCCGCCTTGGCAGACAATCAGGGCGACGCGCTGATCGCCGGTCTGGAACTGAGCCCGGAGAATGGCGGGAAATTCGATTTCTCGACCGTCTATCTTGCCCTGCCGGGACGGTTCGTCGCCCGCGCCGCCGATATCGGCTTGTTCGACCCCGCAAAACTGGACGGCAAGCGCGTGGCCGTGCGCGGCGGCAGTCGTCATGAGGAATTTCTGCGCCGCTATCTGCCCCAGGTGCAACTCGCCCGCTTCGACAGCGAGATCGGGGCGCTGGCCGCGCTGCGCGACGAAAAGGCCGATGCCTTTTTTGGCGACGCCATGCGGGCCTCGTTCTGGCTCAATGAAAATCTCGATTGCTGCGGCTTTGCCGGCGAGCCCTATTTCCGGCCGAACCTGTTCGGGGAAGGGCTGGCCATTGCGGTGCCGGCAGGACAAGCCGCCATCAGTCATACCATCGATTGGGCACTGGTGCGCCTCAAGGACAAGGGCGTTCTCGACGAGCTCTACCTGCGCTGGTTCCCCGTCGGCTTTTATTGAGCCTCAGGCCGGCAGGCGCCGGTGACGGGCGCGGGCCGCCACCTCGATGGCCGCGGTGGTCAGCCGGTCGAGATCGAGCCGGTCGCGCAGCATTTCAAGAAAGCGCAATTCTTCCTGCTCCAGATGCAGATCCACCGCCGTCACTTCCACCGCCAGCGCATAGGCGGTGTCCTGCAATTTGGCCGGCAGGGCGGCAATGGCGTCGTCCAGCACCTTGTCGAGCCCGCCAGGGCCATTGAGCGTGTCGGCGCAGGCATTGGCGACGACGGTCAGCCGGTTTTTGTCGAAGCTTTCGAACACTGGCAGCCGGCCGATCAGCGCCTGGATGCGCACCAGTTCCCGCTCGGTCATCGTGCTGTCGGACGAGGCGGCCACGATCATCAAATGGATGAGGGCGTCTTGGGCGGAAAGGGTCATCATCTGGTCCCGCATGAGGCTTGTTCCGGCGATAGCTAGGCGGGATGGCCGGGCTTGGCAAGCACCAGCGCCGAAAACGTTGACGCAAGCCCGCCGGAATGCAACACACCGGCAGCCCCTTTTGCTGAAAGGCCTGCACCTTGTCGTCCGCTTCCTTGCCCCCGCTCGACCCTGCGTTTTTCGACGCTGCCCAGACTGCCCGCGCCTGGCCGTTCGAGGAAGCAAGGAAACTGGTGGCCCGGCTGGAGAAGTCGGGCAAGGGCGAGGCCCTGTTCGAAACCGGCTACGGCCCCTCAGGTCTGCCCCACATCGGCACTTTCGGAGAAGTTGCGCGCACCACCATGGTGCGCACGGCCTTCCGGCTGCTCACGCGCGACCAGATTCCCACGCGGCTCTTGTGCTTTTCCGACGACATGGACGGCATGCGCAAGATTCCGGACAATGTGCCGTCCAAGGAATTCCTCGAGCCGCATCTGCAAAAGCCGCTGACCGCGGTGCCTGACCCCTGGACCAATGAATTTGCCAGCTTCGGCGACCATAACAACGCCATGCTGCGCCGGTTCCTGGACACGTTCGGCTTCGACTACGAATTTGCCAGCGCCACCGAATATTACCGTTCCGGAAAGTTCGATACTGTGCTGCTGCGCGCCGCCGAGCGTTATGGCGACATCATGAAGGTGATGCTACCGACGCTTGGCGCCGAGCGGCAGGCCACCTATTCGCCCTTCCTGCCCATCTCGCCCATTTCCGGCCGCGTGCTTTACGTGCCCATGAAGGAGGTCGATGCCAAGGACGGCACGGTGACCTTCGCCGACGAGGATGGGCGCGATGTTACCCTGCCGGTGACGGGCGGGCATGTGAAACTGCAATGGAAGCCCGATTTCGGTATGCGCTGGGCAGCCCTGGGCGTCGATTTCGAGATGTTCGGCAAGGATCACCAGACCAACCAGCACATTTACGACAAGATTTGCGCGATTCTCGGCGGCACTCCGCCCGAGCACTATGTCTATGAACTGTTCCTCGACGCGGAAGGGCAGAAGATTTCCAAGTCCAAGGGCAATGGCCTGACCATCGATGAATGGCTGACCTATGCCTCGACCGAAAGCCTCGGGCTCTACATGTTCCAGAAGCCCCGCGTCGCCAAGCGCCTGCATTTCGACGTCATCCCGCGCGCCGTGGACGACTATTACAGCTTCGTTGCCGCCTATCAGGATCAGGACGTGGCGGCACGGCTGGAAAATCCCGCCTTCCACGTCCACTACGGCGCCGTGCCCACGCCCGACGTTCCGGTCAGCTTCGCATTGCTGCTCAACCTCGTCGCCACGGCCAATGCCGAGGATACCAAGGTCATGTGGGGCTTTATCTCGCGCTACCTGCCCGGCGTCAGCGCGGCCACCCATCCCGAACTCGACAAGCTCGCCCTCTATGCGGTGCGTTACTTCAACGACAAGGTGAAGCCGCTCAAGACCTATCGCGCTCCTACCGACAAGGAGCGGGCGGCCCTGCAGGACCTGCACGACCGACTCAGCGCCCATATCGGCTCGACCGATGCGGAGGGCTTGCAGAACCTCGTCTACGAAATCGGCAAAACCCATGAATTCGAGCCGCTGCGCGACTGGTTCAAGGCGATCTACCAGGTGCTGCTGGGCGACGATCAGGGCCCGCGCTTCGGCTCCTTCATCGCCCTGTTCGGCGTGGCGGAAACACGCAGGCTGATTGCCGACGCCCTGGCGGGAAAATTCCTCAAGGCGGCCTGACCGGTCAGCCGAGCCCCTTGCGAAAGAACACGACGCGCTGGGTTTCCTTAAAGCCGAGCGCATCGTGCATGGCGTGGCTGGCGCTGTTGTCGATGGGGGCGTCGGAGGCCAGCTCGCGGTAGCCTTGCTGCCGCGCCCAGGCTTCGACGGCGTCTACCAGCCGCCGCGCCAGCCCGAACCGGTGCAGCAGGCCTATCGCCCCCAGCCCCGTGCGGCGGCAGTCGGGATCGACATAAATGCCTTCGAGAAAGGCCACCGGCGCGGTATCGCAGCCATTGACATAATCGTGGCGGATGCTGGCCTCGGCAAATCCCACGGCCCGGCCATGGCTGTCGCGGGCGATCAGCGCCAGATCCTTGCCCGAGGCCAGAGCCTCGACGATGTCGGTGCGATGCGCGGCCACGCCGTGCCGGGGCCACAGGGCTTGCCGCAGCGCGGCAAGATCGTCGATATCGGCCGGCGTCAATGTCGTGATGTGCGTCATTGGCTTGCCCAGATGATCCGCGCGATCCATTCGATCTCGGTCAATTCGAACGCGCGTGGAGGATAGGAGGGGTTGATCGAGTGCAGCTCGATCTGCCTTCCGGTCTGGCGCGCCAGGATCTTGGCCATCACCTCGCCGTCGCGGGTTTTGACCACGACGCGATCGCCGCGCCGCACCTGTTCGGTGGGTGAGACGACGATGCGATCACCCTCCCGATAGAGCGGTTCCATGGAATCGCCCTGCACCTCGAGGGCATAGATGCCGTTTTCGCCCGGCATGGGCAGGGCGATCTCATCCCAGCCCTGGCCGGCAGGAAAGCCGGCGCTGTCGAAAAAGCCGCCATTGCCCGCCTGCGCCAGCCCGAGCAGAGGCACGGTGCGGATAGCGGCCCCGCCCATCTGCATGAAGGTGCCGCCGGCCAGGAAGCTGTCGATGCTCTCCCCGGTCGCTTCCAATATCTTGGCGATGCTCTCGGTCGAGGGCCAGCGTTCACGCCCGTCCTTGCTGATCCGCTTGGAGACGTTGAAGGCGGTGGCGTCGAGCCCGGCTAGCTTGGCCAGCGCCGATACCGAATGACCATGGCGCCGCGCCAGGGCGTCGATTCCCTCCCAGATGGCACTATGGGACAGCATGGCAAATATTCCTGATAGGCCAGGAGGCGTTAAGAATTATGTCCTATTTATTAAAGGCCTCGCTTTGCCTTGTAAAGGGCTTCGCTGCCGCTTGCGGCGGTGTGATGCGGGCTTTAGGGTCGCGCCCATGAACACCCCCCAATTCATCTACAAGATCGCCACCGAGGCCGCCTTTGCGCCGTCGCGCGGCAGCGCTTTTGCAGGCATGCCGATCGACGAGCGCGATGGCTACATGCATTTTTCCACCGCCGGGCAACTGGCGGAAACCCTGCGCCTGCATTTTGCCGGCCAGGACAGGCTGGTGCTGCTGGCGGTTCATGCCGCGGCGCTGGGCGAGAATCTGCGCTGGGAGCCGTCGCGCGGCGGCGATCTTTTTCCTCATCTTTACGGCGGCCCGCTTCCGGCCTCGGCCATCGCCTGGGAAGCGCCTCTCAGCGTCGGGGCGGATGGAAGCTGCGTGCTGCCGGAGGCGGTGCGATGATCCTGTCGGCCTTCTCTCCTCTGCTCAAGCTCCCTGCGCTGGCTGGGCTCACTCGCGACACGCTGCTGCGCATGGATCCCGAGACCGCCCATGGCGCCACGATCTCGGCGCTGAAGCTGGGGCTGGCGCCGCAACAGGGCCAGCCCGACGGCGCCGAATTGCGCACCAGCCTGTGCGGTCTCGATCTCGCCAATCCGGTGGGCATGGCGGCCGGCTTCGACAAGAATGCCGAAGTGGCCGCGCCGCTGGCGCGCATGGGTTTCGGCATGGTGGAAATCGGTACCGTGACGCCCCGTCCGCAGGCCGGCAATCCCAAGCCGCGCCTGTTCCGCATTGGCCCGGCCCAAGGCGTCGTCAATCGCATGGGGTTCAACAATGAAGGGCACGAGGCCGCCTTCGCCCGCCTCAAGGAGACGCGGATACCGGCCGCGCTGGGGGTCAATATCGGCGCCAACAAGGACAGCGCCGATTTCGTGGCCGACTACTTTCTCGGCGTCGAGCGCTTTGCCGAGCTGGCCGATTACCTGACCGTCAACATCTCATCGCCCAATACGCCTGGCTTGCGCAATCTCCAGGCCGACGAGGCATTGAAGCGGCTTCTGGGCGAGGTGCTTTCGGCACGCGCGAAGGCGCGGATGCGGGTGCCCGTTTTTCTCAAGATCGCGCCCGATCTGGACGAGGCAGCGCTCGACGCCATCGCGGAGACCATCCTCGCCACCGATCTCGATGGCCTCATCGTCTCCAACACCACGATCAGCCGCGACATGGTGGTGGGGCTTGAGAATGCGGGTGAGACCGGCGGCCTTTCGGGAAGGCCGCTCTTCGCCCTTTCCACCCGCAAGCTGGCGCAGATGCGCCAGCGGCTTCCGGCGCTGCCGATCATCGGTGTCGGGGGAATCCATTCGGCGCAATCGGCACTGGCCAAGATCGAGGCCGGCGCCAACGCCATCCAGCT
This sequence comes from Devosia sp., assembly GCF_034675085.1. Classification (GTDB taxonomy): domain Bacteria; phylum Pseudomonadota; class Alphaproteobacteria; order Rhizobiales; family Devosiaceae; genus Devosia. The sequence goes on along the minus strand of NZ_JAUCDN010000024.1, from coordinate 13,189 downwards.
TTATTCGGCCCTGGTCTTCGGTGGGCTGGACCTGCTCGACGTCATCAAGCGCGGTCTGGTTGCGGCCGTGCGGGCCGAGGGCAAGACCAACATCGCCCAGCTTGTGGGCCGGAAAACCGCCGACTGGGCCGAAGGCCGGATCGGCGGCTAGTTTTTTTCGGGGCCGGTGGAGAACAGGGCCTCGAACTGGCCGTCCTCGATGCGAGAGGCGGCGATCACCGCCTGGGTGCGGCTGTCCACGTCGAGTTTCTGCAATATGGCCGACACATGCGCCTTGACGGTGGCCTCGGAAATGGAAAGTTCATAGGCGATCTGCTTGTTCATCAGCCCGTCGCTGAGCATCATCAGCACCCGAACCTGCTGCGGCGTCAGCGTGGCCAGGCGCCGCATGAGGGCGGTGTGATCGTCCTCTCCGCCCAGGACCATGCCTTCGGGCACGAACATCTCGCCTGACAGCACGGTCTCGATGGCGCGCCGGATTTCGGTGGGGCCGACCGATTTGTGCAGATAACCCGCCGCGCCCAATTCGAAGGCCCGGCGGATGACGGTATTGTCCTCCACCGCCGAGATGATCATCACCGGAATATCGGGATATTGCGCCCGCAGCAGCAGCAGCCCGGAAAAGCCGCGCACCCCGGGCATGTTGAGATCGAGCAGAACCAGGTCGCAATCGCGGTCCGTCTCCAGCGCTGTGCTGAGCCCGCTCAGATCCCCCGCCTCCTCCACGCTGACGGTGGCGTCGCCCCCCGAGAGGGTCTGGCGCAACGCGGCGCGGAACAGGGGATGGTCGTCAACGATGATGATACGGCGGCGGCTCATGTCGGCGGCGGGCTCCCGGAAAACCAAGACTGGGTTGGGCAGAGCGATGCATGGACACCCACAGGGAGTTCACAATCAGCTTCGGCTCACCCTGTCATATGCTTAATACGGCTATACTTAACGGCTTCTTTACCATGTTTTCTCAAGAGTGAGCGTCATACCTTCGTGTTGAATCGCGGGGGGTTGCCAATGCACCAGATGGACTTGCCATGGCCCGCGCCTCATCCATTGCGGATATGTCCCACCTCCTCCCCGAACCGCCGGCGGGGGAGTGGCAGGCGCTGCGCGGGGAATTGGTGGCGCTGCTTGACCAGGTAGAGGGGCGCTATGCCCCCGCAGTGCGCGGCGAGCCCGAGCTGTCGGGCCTGACCGAGCGGGTGCGCAGCCTGCGCGACCAGGTGGTGGGGCCGGAGCCGGCCATGCGCCGGCAGGAGGCTCTGCGCAGCGTCAAGCGCGCCGTCGACCGTTTCAGCGAGCGCGAGACGCCGTTGGGGCAGGATCGGGACGAGCTGAGCCACGCCATCGCCGAAATCCGCGGCCGCCAAATGGCTGCTCCCGTATTGCCGCAGGACCGGCGAGCGTCCGATATGCCGGAGCTGCGTGAACTCAGCGCTCTTGTCGGTGGACTTTCGGGGCGTCTTGAAAGGCTCGAGGGCGAATTGCATACCAGCCGCGCCGACAAGGGCAGCGTGCGGGAAATCGCCTCCCAGGTGGAGCAACTGACCCATGTGGTGGAATTGCTGGCGGGCGCCGTGGGCGAAACCGGCCAGGTCAAGCGCCTTGAAGCCCAGATCGGCGCGCTGGCCGCACTGATCGAGGAAGGTTCGCGCGCTGATCTCTCCACCCTCAACAAGCGTCTCGACGATGTCTCGCTCACCGTCGGCAAGCTGGCCGAACTGCAGGCCCAGCAGATGGAGCGCGAAATCCTGCGCGACGACCGGCTGGATTCAGCCGGCGAAGGACTGGCGCCGGCCATGCAGGCGATCGAGACCAGCGTGCGCAATGTCTATGACCGCATCGACACCATCGAAAAGAACGTGGCCCTGTCCTCGGGCGATTTCGAGCGCCTGACCGCCGAGATGGCCGCGTTTACCAAGGCCATGCGCGAGCGCGAGGCGGCGCCGGACCGGCTGATCGATCGGGTGGACGCATTGGCCGCGCGCATTGGCGGCTTCGAAACGGCCAATGGCGATGTCGAAGGGCTCAAGCAGGATATCGCCGCGCTGCAAGGCGCGGTCATGGCTGGCATGGAGCCGCGTTTCCTGCGGCTTGAAAGCCAGATCGAGGCCCTGTCCGACCGTGTTGCCCCGGTGGATACGGCCAGCGTTGAAAATCAGCTCCGCCAGCTCATGGCCCGCATGGACGAGACGGGAGCCCAGCTCGACGGGTTGGCTCGCCTCTATTCGGCCAAGTCCGATCCGGCGGAATTGGAAGCCATGGCCACGCTGGTAGCCGAACGCACCAGCGATGCCGTGACCCGGAAGGCGCCGGCCCCCGTGGCTATGTTCGGGCCAGATAGTCTGAAAAGTATCGAGGACCGGCTGACCGGGCTGTTGAAGGCCGCCGGCAAGGCCCCCGATTTTGAAGCGCTGGCCGATATCGTGGCCGAGCGCACCTCGCAAGCCGTTTCGCGCTCCGCGCCCGCGGCAGCTGACCCGGCCATCAACGTCGAAAGCATGAACGCGCTCGAAGAGCGCATGACGGCCCTGTTCAATACCGCCGGCAAGGATACCGCCGAACGGCTCGCCCGGCTCGAAGCGGTGTTGAGCGAGCGCAAGGAACGTCCCAATCGCGCCGCCCTCGCCGAAGCCGAGCCGCCGCAAGAACGGCCGCAGGTGCGGTTGGAGTCCCGGGCTTCCGCCAGAAGCGACCGTATGCCCGCCAATCCGGGCGACGAAGCGCCGCTGATCGATCCGGGCTTCCCGGATATCCCGCCAGCCCACAAGCCCGAGCCGCGCGCCGTGCGGGCCGCGCCCCGGATTGTCGAGCCGCGTTCCGCCGAGGCCAATGCCGGGCCGGCGTTCGACCCGGCCGGCATCGAGCGTCCGCCCCGGCCGCAGTCGAGCTTTGCCACCGGTGAGGCCGATCCCTTCGCGCCGACCGAAACGCCAGCGGTGACCCTTCCTGCGGCGCCGGCCGGCAAGAGCAATACCAGCACTTTCGTCGCCGCCGCCCGCCGGGCGCAGCGGGCCCGCCAGGAGGCCGCCGCCGAGCCGGCCGCGTCCGGCGGCTCGGTCTTTGCCCGGGCCCTGTCGCGGGCCCGCCCCGTCAAGCCGGCCGAGACGACTGCCCCCGCCGCTGTGGAAGAAGCGGTGACGCCACCCGAGCCGGCCGCCGAAAAGCCGGCCCGGCCCGCGCGCGCCTTCCTGCGCCGCAAGGTCGTCCAGACCCCCGCCGAGCCCCTATTCGAGGCCGATCTGGACGCCGTGGAAGAGGCGCTGGCCCCTGGCTTTCTTACCCGCCATCGGCGGCCCTTGCTGCTGGCCGCCGCGCTGGTCGTGGTGTCGATGCTGGCGCTCAATCTCGTCATCCAGCGTATGGGCGCTGCCCGCCAGCAGCCGGCTCCGGCGGCCCAGAGCGCGTTCGAAACTTCGCCATCCACCGACGAGGTCGAGGATGTGTCGCTGGTTCGCCCCGAGCCGCGCATCATCGATATGATCGACGGCACCGCGACCGGTTCGATCAATCCCGGCGAACCCATGAGCTTCGTCCGCCACGCCGAAGCGACCTCCATTCCGCCTCTGCCGACCGGCTTTTCGACCGCGCAGGCCCAGCATCTTCCGGACGCGGATATTCCTGAGGTTACCGGCAGCATTCCGGCCAATCTCGCTTCGGCTTCGGACACGTTCGAACTGCCGCCAGAGGCCGTGGGGCCGATAGCCCTGCGCCAGGCGGCGGCCGATGGTGATGTGCGCGCCCAGTTCGAGATCGGCGCGGTCTATACCGACGGCAAGGCCGTGCCGCAGGATTATGCCGAGGCGGCCAGATGGTATGAGCGCGCCGCCGCGCAAGGCTTCGCGCCGGCCCAGTATCGCATGGGCAATCTTTACGAGACTGGCCAGGGCGTGGAGAAAGACCTTGAAATGGCCCGGCTCTGGTATCAGCGCGGCGCCGAGGCAGGCAATCGCATGGCCATGCACAATCTGGCCGCGCTCTACGCCAGCGGCCAGCTTGGCAATCAGGAGTTCGAATCGGCGGCCGAATGGTTCGCCCGCGCCGCCGCCCGCGGCATGACCGATAGCCAGTTCAACCTGGGCATGCTCTATGCGCGCGGTCTGGGCGTCGAGCAGGATTTCGAGCAATCCTACAAATGGTTCGCCCTTGCGGCCCGCAATGGCGACAAGGATGCCGGCCAGGCGCGCGACGATATCGCCAAGTCGCTCTCGGCCGAAAGCATGGGGCGCGTCAGCGACGAACTGACCCAATGGGTTGCCGACCCCATTGATTTGGCAGCCAATTTTTCTCCCATCGGCACCTGGGCCGCCGATTTCGACCCTGGCGAGAAGATCAGCTCGCGCGAGGTGGTGGGCAAGGTGCAGGCCGTGCTCAACCGGCTCGGCTTCAGCGTTGGTACGCCCGATGGGCTGGCCGGCCCGCGCACCGCCGAGGCGATAAGAGCCTTCGAGCGGGGCGTGGGGATGAGCGAACCCGGAATGGTCAATCCGCGCCTGCTTGCCGTGCTCGGCAGCCAGCCGGTCTGACCGCTCCTGCGCCCGGCGCCTGAGCCGGCTGCTTTTTCAAGGCTCATCGCGCGAAGGTGACGGGCTTTGACCTCTTGTTGACGGACGATGCTGTAAGCTGCCCCCGTTACTGTGTTTTGTACGGATCAGGGTCTTGCAGATCTACCTGCCGATCGCCGAGCTGTCCGTGAACCTCTTCTTTCTCGTGGGGATCGGAGGGGCGGTCGGATTTCTGTCGGGCCTTTTTGGCGTCGGCGGTGGCTTCCTGTTGACTCCCTTGCTGATTTTCTCCGGCGTACCGGCGCCGGTGGCCGTGGCTTCGGTAACGGGTCAGGTGGTGGCGGCCTCGACCTCGGGAGCCCTGGCCCATTACCGGCGCGGCGCGGTGGACCTGCATCTGGCCCTCTATCTGGTGCTTTCCGGCGTTCTGGGGGCTTTTGGCGGGGTGGCGACCTTCGCGTTGCTGCGCGATGCCGGCCAGCTCGACCTGTTCATTTCCTTCGGCTTTCTGGTGCTGCTGGGCTTTGTCGGCGTGCTGATGCTGCAGGAATCGGTGCGCGCCATGCTCAAGCACCGCAAGGGCGTGGTGGTGCGCGAGCGCCAGGCCAATCAGCACAACTGGATGCACGGCCTGCCGCTGCGGGTGCGTTTCAAGAAAAGCCGCTTGTATATCAGTGTCTTGCCGGTTCTGGTCATCGGGCTGTTCATCGGCTTTGTCGGCTCGCTTCTCGGCGTCGGCGGCGGCTTCATCATGGTGCCAGCGCTGGTCTATCTGCTGCGGGTGCCGGGCAATGTGGTCATCGGCACCTCGCTGGCCCAGGTGGTGGCGATGATGGCCGCCACCACGGTGCTGCACGCCGTGCAGAGCCAAAGCGTTGATATCATGCTGGCTTTTTGCCTGATGGTCGGTGGCACCGCCGGGGCGCAGTTCGGCGCTTCCGCCGGAAAATATCTGCGCGGCGAACAGCTGCGCGGGCTTCTGGCGCTGCTGGTGTTGGCCGTGGCCATCCGCTTCGGGCTGTCGCTGGTGCTGACCCCGAGCGATCTGTTCAGCATGGCCATTGTGGGAGGCGCCAGATGATCCGCCTCTTCACCTTGATTTTGCTGGCCTTTTTATTTTCCACGCCGGCCATGGCGGCGCGCCTTATCTCGCAGGTCTCTACCGACACGGTGGAAATCACCTCGAGCTTCGCCGGCGAGAAGCTCACCTTTTTCGGCAATATCGTCCCCGATGCGGGCTCGGATGAAGAGGTGGTGGAGGGAACCTTCCACGTGGTGGTGGTGGTGCTCGGCCCGACGCAGAACCGGGTGGCGCGGCAGATGAGCAATGTGCTTGGGGTCTGGCTCAACACCGATCAGGTGGAATTCGAGAAATTCCCCAGCTATTTCCATGTGTTATCAAGCGCCAAGCTGAGCGACATATCCGACATCACCACGCTCACCACCAATTTCATCACCCCAGAATCGCATACGCTGGCGGCCCTGGGCAGCGATATCGGCAAGAATATCCGCTTCGGGCGCGAGCTGATCCGGCTGATGACGAAGGAAGGGCTGTTCGGCGTGCAGGAGAATGCGGTCAACTTCATGTCGGATAACTTTTATTCCGCGCGGCTGACCCTGCCCAGCAATGCCCCGCCGGGGCCTTATATTGCAATGACTTACGTATTCCAGAACGGCGAACTCATCGCGCGCAAGTCCGAGGGTTTCGGGGTGCGCAAGATCGGCTTCGAGCGGTTCCTGGCGCTCTCCTCGGTGCAGCAGCCGCTGCTTTACGGCCTGGTCTGCGTGGTGCTGGCGCTGTTTACCGGTTGGCTGGGCGGGGTGCTGTTCAGGAGATGAGCCGGCGCGGGCTGACCGGATAGGTGCGCTCGCGCCCCAGCATGGTGACCTCCAGGGAGGGCCAGTCGAACAGCCCGGCAAAGGCCGGGGATAAAATATTGAGCGCGCCCGTAGAAGCCCCGTAGGCGGGCAGGATCAGCAGCCGCCCGTCGTGGACAAAGCACGGCCGGCGGGTCGAGCGGCCGGCTATGCGCACATGCGCGGCCGGGTGCAAATGGCCGGCGACGAGCCCGGCGACGCCGCGCCGTGGCTCATGGGTGAAGGTGAGGCCGGCGACCTCCAGGCCCGGCAGGCAGACCCCGCCAATGCCCTCATGGGGAGCCGGATCGTGATTGCCCAGCAGCCAGATGCAATCGAGGCTTGCGGTCACGCCGTCGAGTCGCATCCGGTCGGTTTGGGTTAACAGACTGCTAGCATTTGCCCGGTGAAAACTGTCACCCAAGGCCACCAAGCGAGACGCTTTGGTTAGCGCGAGATCGGCTTCGAGCCGCGCCAGCGTCATGCCGGTATCGTAAGGAGGCAGCAACTGGCCGCGCCGGGCGAAGCTGGCCATCTTCTCGAAATGCAGATCGGCCACCAGCAGGGTGCGCTGGGCATGCCAATAGAGCCCGCCCGAGGGCAGGGGCTCGAAATCGTGACCGGCAAAATGCAGCATGGGCGTTTCGTCGGAAATCGCCTCGGCCAGTGATCGGTTCAATCGCGCCCCATCGCTTCGCGCAGCAATTCGTCTGCCGCTTCCGCCATAGCCGATTCGCGCCCTTCCCCGAAAATCGGCTCCTTGCCGATATCCAGTAACACCGGCACGGCGAGCGGGGAAATCCTGGGCAGCGGTTTGTGAACGATATGGGCGCGGATGCGCGCCAGCATCTGCCCCAGCCGCTCGATATCGAGCAGGCCGCGCGCCGCGTCGCGCCGTGTGGCCTGAATGAGAATGTGGTCGGGCTCGTGGGCGTAGAGCACGTCATAGATGAGATCGGAACTCATGGTGATCTGGCGGCCGGATTTCTCCTTGCCCGGATGGCGGCGCTCGATCAGCCCGGCGATGATGGCGCAATTGCGAAAGGTGCGCTTCATCAGCGCCGATTCATCGAGCCAGGCTTCGAGGTCGTCCCCCAGCATGTCCTCGGAGAAGAGATCGTCCAGCGACAGCCGACCGGTGCGGATGAGGGCGGAGAGGTCCCCCAGCCCCCAGATGGCCAGCGCATATTCGGAAGCGACAAACCCCAGCGGACGGGCGCGCTCGCGTTCGAGCCGGCGGGTGAGCAGCATGCCCAGGGTCTGGTGCGCCAGCCGCCCCTCGAAGGGGTAGCAGACGAGGAAATTGTTGTCGCCGCGCGGAAAGGTTTCGACCAGCAGGCTGTCATGGGCGGGCAGGAGCGAAACATCGCGTTGCAGGCGCAGCCAGTCGCTGACCTGATCGGGGAGCTTCGACCAGTCCTCGGGGCTGTCCATGATGCGGCGGACGCGCTCGGCCAGATAGGTGGAGAGCGGAAACTTGCCGCCCATATAGGAGGGAATCTTGGGATTGGTGGCCTGGGCGCGCGAGACGAACGCCTCATTGTCGCGCATGGTTTCGAAGGCGACGATCTCGCCGCCGAACATGAAGGTGTCGCCGGGCAGGAGCGTGCCGAAGAAATATTCCTCCATCTCGCCCAGGACACGCCCGCCCATGCCGATGGGGCCGGTGGTGCGGCCCTTTTTGAAACCGCGCCCGCGCACCAGCCGCACCCGCACCATGGGCTCCTCCACGATGGTGCCGATATTGAGCCGGTATTGCTGGGCGACCTGCGCATTGGCGACGCGCCAGCGCCCGTCGGGATTGCGCCTGAGCCGCGCATAGCGCTCATAGGCGCGCAGGGCATAGCCGCCGGTGGCGACGAAATCGAGCACGCGGTCGAATTTCTCGCGCGGCAGGTCGCGATAGGGCCAGGCGCGGCGCACCTCGTCAAAAAGATCGTCGGCCAGGAACGGCTCGGCGCAGCCCATGCCCAATATGTGCTGGGCCAGAACGTCATAGCCGCCCGCGACCGGGTCTTCGCTGTCCTGATGGCCTTCGGCCACCGCTTCCAGCGCCGCTTCGCATTCGAGCACCTCGAAGCGGTTGGAGGGCACGAGGATGGCCTTGGAGGGCTCGTCGAGCCGGTGATTGGCCCGGCCAATGCGCTGGAGCATGCGCGAGGACCCCTTGGGCGCGCCCACCTGCACGACGAGATCGACATCGCCCCAGTCGATGCCCAGATCGAGCGTGGAGGTGCACACCACCGCCTTGAGCCGGCCCTCCACCATGGCGCTTTCCACCTTGCGGCGCTGCTCGACCGAGAGCGAGCCATGATGCAGGGCGATGGGCAGGGCCTCGTCGTTGATGGCCCAGAGGCCCTGGAACAGCAATTCGGCCTGGCTGCGCGTGTTGACGAAGAGCAGCGTGGTGCGATGCGCCCTGATGATGGCGTAAAGCTCGCGATGGGCATAGACGGAGGAATGGCCGGCCCAGGGCAGGTGCTCCATTGTGCGCAGGATTTCGAGCTGCGGCGGAGCGCCGCCGCTGGCGTGCAGCAGCCGGGTTTCGCGCCGGGGCAGGGGCCGGACGATCCAGTCGCGCAAGAGGTCCGGCCGGGCCACCGTGGCGCTGAGCGCGGTGATGGCGAGGTCGGGCGCCAGCGCGGCGATGCGCGCCAGGCACAGCGAGAGCAGTTCGCCGCGCTTGGAGGTGACCAGCGCGTGCAATTCATCGAGCACGATGCGGCGCAGCGAGCCGAAAAACAGATGCGCATGCGGATGGCTGATGAGCAGGCAAAGCTGCTCGGGCGTGGTGAGCAGGATATGGGGCGGCTTGCTGCGCTGGCGGGCGCGGCGCGAGGCGGGGGTGTCGCCGGTGCGCGTCTCGGCACTGATGGCGAGGCCCATTTCGGCGATCGGATTGGTCAGGTTCCGTTGCACATCCACCGCCAGCGCCTTGAGGGGCGAGATGTAAAGCGTGTGCAATCCCTCGACCGGGTTGGCGGCCAGATCGACCAGCGTGGGCAGGAACCCGGCCAGCGTCTTGCCTGCGCCGGTGGGCGCGATGAGCAGCGCCGAGGCTCCCTCCTGCCAGCTCGACAGCACGTCGAGCTGATGGGCGCGGGGGGACCAGTTTTTCCGCGCGAACCAGTCGGCGATGACGGGGGGAAGGGGGGTATGCAAGGGTCAGGGCCCCGGCGTGTCGGGCACCACCCCCACCCAACCTCCCCCATCAAGGGGGAGGTGCCCCTCGGGGGGCGGGGCAAGATCGTGCCAGAGGCACAAGGCCACACCTCCCCCTTGATGGGGGAGGCCGGGAGGGGGTGTGCCGAGCGTCGCGAACGAAATGGGCAAATCGCACCTTCTTCAAGTCACAATCGAGCCTATATGATCCGGGAGCCACCACAACAGGGCCCGGAGACCACATATGACCGAGCAATATCCGACAGGCCGCCCGATGACGGCGCTGGAGCGTTTTATCGGCGGCAGGCCCATGGGCGTCGTCATCCGGCTGGCCATCGTCTCGCTGATCGTGGGCTTCGTCATGGTGACCTTCGGGCTCGATGCGCAGGCGATCCTGGAAGGGGCAATGACGCTGGTGCGCAATGCGTTGCGCGACGGGCTGGGCGTGTTCGGCGATCTGGGGCGCTATATCCTGACCGGGGCGGCGCTGGTGGTGCCGCTCTGGCTGGTGCTGCGGCTTTTGCGGGGCCGGCCGTGACCCCGCCGCCCCGGCTGGCGCTGACGCCGGAAGCGGCATTGGCGCGGCTGGTGCCGCAGATCGTCGAGATAGAAAGCAAGGCCCATCGCCGCATTGCCATCGGTTTGGCAGGCGGGCCGGGCACGGGCAAGTCCACGCTGGCCGCCGAGCTGGTGACGCTGCTCGACACCATCCATCCGGGGCAGGCGGCGCTGGTGCCCCTGGACGGCTTTCACATGCGGCACGACAAGATCGTCGCCATGGGCCAGACCGACTACAAGGGCGCCCCGCACACATTCGAGGGCGCGGGTTTTGTCAGTTTCCTGCACCATCTCAAGCATGCCACCGAAGCGGTGAGCGGGCCGGGCTATAGCCGCAAAATCGAGGACGTGGTGGAGAACGCCTTCACCGTGGGGCCCCAGGTGCGCATCCTGGTGGTCGAGGGTAATTATCTGCTGCTGCCCGAGGGGCCCTGGGCCGGGGTCAGGGCGCTGCTCGACTATGCGGTGTTTCTGGACGTGCCGCGCGACATGGTTGAGGCGCGGCTTTTGCGCCGGCATGGCGAGGAAGGATTGTTCAGCGAGGAACGCAACCGGGCGCATATCGCGCGCAACGATCTGCCCAACTACGATCTGGTGGCCGGCACGAAGGATCGGGCCGATGTGGTGATCGCGCTGGAGGTGAAGGGGTAGTACTGTCCGTGTGGCTCCACCCCCTCCCGACCTCCCCCATAAAGGGGGAGGTGCCCCTTTGTGGGTGGGGCAAGATGGTGCCAAAAGCGCAGAGCCACACTTCCCCCTTGATGGGGGAGGCTGGGAGGGGGTGCTCCCCCCGCATCCTTCAGCGCACGATCAGCGTGCCGGCGCCGAATTCAGTGAACAGCTCCACCAGCACCACATGGGGCATCTTGCCGTTGAGGATGACCACGCCCTCGACGCCGTTTTCCAGCGCTTCCAGGCAGGTTTCCACCTTGGGGATCATGCCGCCCGAAATGGTGCCGTCGGCGATCAGCGCCTTGGCGTCGCTCACCGTCAGCTCGGGGATGAGCTTGCCGTCGCGGTCGAGCACGCCGGGCACGTCGGTGAGGAACAAGAGGCGCTTGGCGCCCAGCGAGCCGGCAATGGCGCCGGCAAAGGTGTCGGCATTGATATTATAGGTATTGCCGTCGCGGCCGGGGGCCACCGGGGCGATGACCGGGATCATCTCGGAGCGGGCCAGAAGGTCGAGCAGGGTGCGGTCCACCTCCACCGGCTCGCCGACAAAGCCCAGATCGAGCACCTTCTCGATATTGGAGCCGGGATCCTTGACGGTCTTCTGCGCCTTCTTGGCGAAGACCATGTTGCCGTCCTTGCCGCACAACCCGATGGCCCATTCGCCCTCGGCATTGATCAGCGCCACGATCTCCTTGTTGATCGAGCCGGCCAGCACCATCTCCACCACTTCCATGGTGCGCGCATCGGTGACGCGCAGCCCGCCCTCGAACTTGGATTCGATGCCGAGATTTTTCAGCATCAGGGCAATCTGCGGTCCCCCGCCATGCACGACGATGGGGTTGACCTTGGACTGCTTGAGAAGCGCGATGTCGCGGGCGAAGGCCCGGCCCAGTTCGATGTCGCCCATGGCGTGGCCGCCATATTTGACCACCACGGTCTTGCCCTCGTAGCGCTGCATATAGGGCAGGGCCTGGGCGAGGATGCCGGCATCGTGGCTGAACCGGTCGGTCGAGGGATTGGGATCGGACATGGACGATGCATCCTGTTGGCAAGGGCGGCATAAACGCCTGAGGGATAGAGCATCGCGCCGCAAAGGGAAAGCCGCTAAAGCGCGCAAACGTGATCCCCCAGGCCCCGCCAAAAGACCTAGACTGGCGGCAAAAGGAGGTCGGCATGCTGTTGGATCGCCGCCGTCTCGTCGCCGGTGGGCTGGCCCTGGCCGGCACCGCCCTGCTGCCGCTTTCCCGCGCCGGAGCGCAAGAGTTTCCCTTCGCGCTCAGCCAGGCCGAATGGCGCGCGCGGCTGAGCCCGGAAGCCTATTCCGTGCTGCGCGAGGAACAGACCGAATGGGCCTTTTCCTCCCCCCTCAACAATGAACACCGGCCCGGGCGCTTCCATTGCGCCGGATGCGATGCGGCCCTGTTCGAGGCGGCGACCAAATTCGACAGCGGCACCGGCTGGCCGAGCTTTTACACCTTCATCGCCGGCGCGCTGGGGGAACGGCAGGACACCAGCCAGGGCATGATCCGCACCGAGGTGCATTGCGCCAATTGCGGCGGCCACCAGGGCCATGTCTTCCCCGACGGCCCCCCGCCCACGGGGCTGCGCTATTGCATCAACGGGCTGGCGCTGCGCTTCGCGCCGCAGGCGTAAGCCGCTTCACAAGGGGGCGATTGTGCCTATATGTCGGGAAAGGCTCCTTTTCCCGGCGGTATCATGAAGCTCACCATCATCCAGACCGGCGACGTGCCCGCGCCCCTGCGGGAGCGCTTTGGTCCCTATCACCAGATGTTCCGGGCCATGTTCGAGGCCACCGGCGGCGATTTCACCTATGAGGCGGTGCTGGCCTCGGATGGCGAGGCGCTGCCCGATCCGGCGGGGCTGGAAGCCATCGTCATCACCGGCTCGCCCGCCGGGGTCTATGACGACCTGCCCTGGATCGAGCCGCTGCGCGGCTTCATCCGCGCCGCCTATGCGGCGGCAACGCCCATGCTGGGCATCTGCTTCGGCCACCAGATCATGGCCGACGCACTGGGCGGGGAGGTGCGCAAATCCGAAAAGGGCTGGGGCATGGGCCGCCACCTCTATGCGGTGACGGCGCGGCCCGGTTTCATGGAGGGCGCGCCCGAGACGCTTTCGGTGGCCTGCTCGCACCAGGACCAGGTGATCGTTCCGCCCGAAACGGCCGAGGTGATCCTGGCCTCCGATTTCACCCCCAATGCCGGGCTGGCCTATCGCAACCAGAAGGCGCTGAGCTTCCAGCCCCATCCCGAATTCAGCGACGATTACGCCGTGGCGCTGGCCGAACTCCGGCGCGGACGGGCTCCCGACGAAGTGGTGGATAGGGCGATGGCCTCCATTGCCAAGCCTTCCGATAGCGCCGATCTTGCCCGCTATATTGGACGGTTCTTCAAGGGGGGCTGAGAATGGCCGCCACCGAT